>JAYVGH010000021.1:0-8178 GCA_043772435.1 Bacteroidota bacterium | reverse complement strand
CATACTCTATCTAGAACGTTTTTCCCAATCCTTTTCTCTTTTCCTTCACTTTGGGGGGGCAAAAGTAATTATTGTTTTAATACTTTCCAAATTTATTTTAATGTTTTTTTGATTTTTTTATAAAATCTAAAATTTATCAAAATATTGGGGTGCAAATGTACTACTTTTTTTATAGAGAGGCAAATTTTTGTTGAGGCTTGTTTGACGAAATTATTAAAAATTCAAATCTTTATTAATGTATTTATAAAAAATTGTATCAGTAGTACCCTGAATTATCCAATAAGATGAATTAAAATAAATCACTTTTTTGTTTTCTAAAAAAATTAAACATTTAATTTTGGTGCTGTCTAATTTAAAATCCTGACAAAATTTATAATTTAGAATGGTATCTGAAATTTTAGAATTATTACTTTATTTATTAGGTTTTGTAGTGATTTTAATGGTTTTATTACTTTATATATAGAGACAACGAGTGTAGGGTAAATGATGTAGATTGCTATGTCTTATATAAATTACTTTACAAGAAGATAAAAGATCGAAAATTAAAATAGCAATGATGTTTTTCGTTTTGATAATTTATTGCCATAACACTTCAAAATAGTATTTAATCTATTCCAAAATAATTTAAAATACTTCGCAATTCTTTATCGTTATTGAATTTTAACTGCAAACTACCGCCACCTTTGCCATTACGGGAGAATTGATATGATTTATCAAAAATTTTATCTAATTGTTTTGTAACAATTTTATCTTCTGTGGTAAGCGGTTTTTCAATTTTAGAAACTTTAGGGGTTACTTTTATTTTTTCGCCTCTGGCAAGATCTTCTATTTGGCGCACAGATAAATCCTGCTCTAAGGCCAAAGCAAAAATGGCTAATTGCCTGTCTTCATTATCAATGTTAATTAATGCTTTTGCATGGCCCATTGTAATTTCTCCATCTCGCAAGGCTTTTTGAATTGGTGCTGGTAATTTTAAAAGGCGTAAAAAGTTTGTAACCGTACTACGTTGTTTGCCTACTTTTTCGCTTAACTGTTCTTGTGTAAGATTACACTCATCAATTAAGCGTTTGTATGATAAAGACACTTCGATAGGATCTAAATCTTCGCGTTGAATATTCTCAACCAAAGCCATTTCAAGCATTGCTTGATCGTCAGCAACTCGAATATACGCCGGTACATCCTTTAAACCGGCTATTTGAGAAGCCCGAAAACGACGTTCGCCAGAAATTAATTGGTATTTATCATATCCCAACTTGCGAACCGTTAGCGGTTGTATAATACCATGTTGCTTAATACTTTCGCTTAACTCTAATAATGCAGTTTCTTCAAAATTACTGCGAGGATTAAATGGATTTGCCTCAATATGTTTTATTTGAATTTGCGATATAGAGTTAACTACAGGCGAATTTTCGCCGGTTTGTTTGGTTGTAATATCGGTTCTTGCATTTTCTAATAAGGCACTTAATCCTCGGCCTAATGCGGGTTTTTTAATGGTACTCATAACGGTAGTTTTGAAAGTTTTGAAAGTTGGAGAGTTTTGAAAGTTAACTTTTAAACTTTGTAAACTAATTAACTTTGTAAACTTAAGTTATATATCTTCGCTTAATTCTTCTTCTGATTCTTGTACTTTTATTACTCTGTTTTTATCGCTAATTTTTGTTAATCCGTTACGTTGTAATATTTCGCGGGCTAAGTTTAAATAGCTGGTAGAACCTTTGCCAATCGCATCGTGCATAATAATTGTTTTACCAAAACTTGGAGCCTCGGCTAATTTAGTATTACGATGTATTAAGGTATCAAAAACCATGTCTTGAAAATGAGTTTTAACTTCTTCAACTACTTGATTTGCCAAGCGTAAACGCCCATCAAACATGGTTAATAAAACGCCTTCAATATCTAAACTTGTGTTTAAGTGCGTCTGAACAATTTTAATAGTTTGCAATAATTTACCCATTCCCTCTAAGGCAAAATATTCGCATTGAACCGGAATAATAACGCTATCGGCTGAACACAATGAATTAATAACTGTTAAGCCTAATGATGGGCAGCAATCAACAATAATAAAATCGTATTTATCTTTTATTTTATCGATGGCTTTTTTCATCATATATTCACGATTTGTAAGGTTTACAAGTTCTATTTCAATACCTACTAAATCGGCATTTGTAGGTAACAAAAATAAGTTTGGCGTGTCGGTTTTTAAAATAACATCTTTAGGATGAACGCTATCAATTATACATTCGTATAAACCAGATTTTACTGAGGCAGGATCTATTCCTACACCCGATGTAGCATTTGATTGAGCGTCGGCATCGATTAATAATGTTTTATATTCTAAAACAGCTAAACTTGCTGCCAAATTAATTGCAGTTGTAGTTTTGCCTACGCCACCTTTTTGATTTGCTATTGCTATTATTTTTCCCATGTTTTTATTTTTTATTTTTAAGGCAGAGGCTCGGAAATATTGAGAATACTGAATTTATTTTTATTAATTTTTTTACTCATAATTTAAATTTCGTTCAGCCGCCAGTATATTTATTTTGTTAGTGTTTGTCCTATTTCTAAAAGGGTAAGTGTTTTGCCCTGCCTTTCAAATTTATGTATGGCTTCGGTTTTGTCAATTTTTATATTCTCAAAAGTGTCGTAATGCATCCCAATAATATCATCGCATCTAATAAAATTACAAGCTATAATTGCATTTTCAACGCCCATTGTAAACACATCGCCAATTGGTAAAAAGGCAAAATTAATATTGCGATAATCACCAATAAGTTTCATATCATAAGTTAAAGCGGTATCTCCGGCATAATAAAAACTTCCTTCCGAACTCTCTATAACAAAACCCATAGCCGTTCCTGCATAAGTGCCATCGGGCAAACTACTGCTATGAATGGCTGAAACTGCTTTTACATTTCCAAAATCGAATTTTACCTTACCACCTGTATTCATAGGATGAATATTTTCTACACCTAATTTACTTAACCATAAATTAATTTCCCAGTTACAAATTATTGTTGCCCTAGTGCGCTTTGCAATACTTTCGGCATCGGCAATATGATCTTGGTGACCGTGGGAAATTAATATGTAATCAGCCTTCACATCGTTTACATTAATGTTTTTTGCAAGTTCGTTATGTGAAATAAATGGATCGAACAATAAATGTTTTCCATTAATTTCTATTCCAAAACAAGAATGACCGTAATAAGTAATGTTCATAAAAAAGTAAGAAATAATAAAAATGCTTTTGACAAATTTAAACTTATTACGAACTTTATTTGTTGTTAGTTTTAAACAAAAAAGGACATAAATAAATTATAATGTTAATAAAATATGGAGAAAATAGTTATTTTAAATTGTACAAACCGTTCAAATAGCAATAGCCTTAAGGTAAGTAAGATATATAAGACTCAGCTAGAAGATAAAAATGTAATAACAGAAATTTTTGATTTTTGTGATTTGCCGCAAACAATTGCGTTTACAGAGTTATACGGTAAAAGAAGCGAAGCCTACGCGGAACTTATAAAAAAATACATTACCGAGAATAATAAATTTATTTTTGTAGTGCCTGAATACAACGGTAGTTTTCCGGGTATTTTAAAATTATTTTTAGATAGTATTTCACCAAAAGAATGGGCAAATAAAAAAGGATGTTTGGTTGGTGTTAGTACTGGTAGAGCGGGTAATTTAAGGGGCATAGAACACTTAACAGGTATATTAAATTATTTAAAATTAAATATATACCATTTAAAACTACCTATTTCGTTAGTTGATAAATTATTAGATGAAAATGGGCATTTTATAAATGAAGAACAGAAAAATGTTTGCATAGCTCAGATAGAGGGGTTTTTAGAATTTTAATTTATATAGACTTCCGACTTCATAATAAGTAGTTGGGCAATAATAAAGACTGTGTAAAATTAATTAAGTATAAGTTCACCGTAATCTTTAACACAAGCGTAAGTTTTTTAATGTTAAATACACTTTTACGTAAAATTTTATGAGTTTATCAATCCTTAATTAACTTTATTGATGCTGGTAAAATTAGTTTTTCCCACTCTGCATATTCTTTAGCAGAGGGGTGTAGCCCATCGTTTGCTACTAAGGTGGCATCGTCTTTCATTTTTTTTGAGAGCTCAAAAATATCCACTACCTGTAAATTGCGTTTTTTACCTTCAGCGATAATTATTGTATTAAACTCTAAAATGCCTTTGCTAATGTTTCTGTCGCTACCGTAACCTTTGCCCTGAGGCGTTACGCCAAAATCAGGTATGGTAATTAATAATAATTTTGTTTTATCGGGTAATTGTAGTTGTACCTCATCAATTATGTATTTTAAATTTTTCTCAAAGATGGCAGTCGGCACTTCTCTTACCCAATCATTTACACCAACCAACAGCGTTACAAAATTTGGTTTTAGTTTTTTAAGCAAAGGCAATTCTTTGTCAATTAAATTTTGAGTACTAAAGCCATTACGCGCGGGGTTATCCAATAAAGTGGTTTTAACGCTCGCATCGTTTAAATGCTTGGTTAATAATGTGGGCCATGCTTCCTGCGCTTTAGTGCCAGTGCAAATTGTGTAAGAGTCGCCAAGAGGCAAATAATTAACTTGTTTTAGAGGAAGTTTAAATGACGAAAAAAGTAAAACACTACAAAAACCAATCCACTTAAAAATACACATCTTATTAATTTTTACTATAAATTTATGCTTTAATTTATAGTTTGACAAAGATTTTATTAATAGACAATTACGATAGTTTTACTTACAATCTTGTGCATTTGTTGGAACAGATAAATGATATTGAAGTAGATGTTTTTTATAATGATAACATTTCGCTGCAACAAATTAATAGTTATGCATCCATTGTACTATCTCCCGGAGCAGGCCTACCTGAAGATGCAGGCATTACGCACGAATTATTAAATGTGTATAAAACTTCTAAAAAAATATTAGGCGTATGTTTGGGCATGCAAGCTATTGGGCAGTCATTTGGCGCGCAATTAATAAATTTAGAAACAGTGTTTCATGGTATTGCCACGCCAATAAATATAATTGATAAAAGCAACTTGTTTAAAGAATGTGCGGATACTTTTTTAGTAGGACGCTACCATTCGTGGGTAGTTGATAAAGTTAATTTGCCAGATTGTTTTACTATTTTAGCTGAAGACCAACACAAAAATATATTGGCTCTAAAGCATAAAGAATTGGATATTTGTGGCGTACAATTTCATCCCGAAAGCATACTGAGCGAATATGGTTTACAAATTATAAAAAATTGGGTACATGCTTAAAATTATAAAATCAAACAATTATACTATTGTTATTGGCAACATAGCATTAAAAAAAGTAAACGTTTTTTTACAAAAAAATAAATATTCGTCATACTATATTTTGTGTGATGAAAATACATTACAATACTGTTTACCTACATTAATGCTTAATTGTGAACCCTTAAAAGGCGCTGAAATAATAGAAATAGAAAGTGGCGAAAGTAATAAAAGGATTGAAATCGTTACACATTGCTGGCGCACATTATTAGAAAATAATGTCGATAAAAATACCCTGTTAATAAATTTGGGCGGGGGCGTAATAAGCGATTTGGGTGGCTTTATAGCTGCTACATATAAACGCGGCATCGATTTTATAAATATTCCCACTACACTACTCGCCATGGCAGACGCCAGCGTAGGCGGAAAAACAGGCATTGATTTTGCGGGCATAAAAAACAGTATTGGAACTATTACTCAACCTAAAGCGGTTTTCGTTTATCCCGATTTTTTAAAAACATTGCCCCAACGCCACATTAATAATGGTTTGGCAGAATTGCATAAAATTGCTTTAATAAATAATAAAACATTTTGGAATAGTTTAAAAACTAATACTAACGTGCTGCAACTTATCATAAAAAGTGTTGAGTTAAAAAATAAAATTGTTATTAAAGACCCATTTGATAAAGGAATTCGTAAAGCATTAAACTTTGGGCATACCGTTGGACACGCCATCGAAGCCTTATTTTTAAATACAGAACAGGAACTGTTGCATGGTGAAGCAATTGTTTTAGGAATGTTAATAGAAAGCCATATTTCATTTCAAAAAAAATTAATTTCTAAAACAGAATTAAATGAAATTGAGACTGTTTTAAATAACACCTTTACGCTTGCAAAAAAATTAGAATTAACAACAATATCTATTTTGGAATTATTAAAACACGACAAAAAAAATACAAGTACTAAATTAAAATTTGCACTGGTAAGTAAAATAGGTTCCTGTAAAATAGACGTGCAAGTAACCCCAATTCAAATAGAAAAAGCCATTCATTATTTAAAATCAAAAGTTGATGTTTGAATTAACCGCACCCGAAATAATACATGCAGGTATTTCGTTATCGGGCTCTAAAAGCATTAGTAACCGTTTATTAATTATTAAAGAAGTATTGGGATTAGGCTGTGAATTAATAAATTGCTCAGATGCCGAAGATACTGCGCTATTACAAAAGGTTTTACTACAAATTAAAAATAAAAGCTCCGCAACTCTAAATATTCAGCATGCCGGGACGGATATGCGTTTTTTAACCGCCCTACTTTCTTGTAAAAAAGGTGAATGGATTTTAACAGGTTCTGAACGAATGAAACAGCGACCCATTGGTGAATTGGTTAATGCTTTAAAACAATTAGGCGCAGATATTTTATATTTGGAAGATGAAGGATTTCCTCCCTTAAAAATTAGTGGTAAAGAATTAAGTGGCGGAAGTGTCGAAATTGACGGTAGCATAAGTAGTCAATTCATTTCTGCATTATTGTTAATTGCTCCTACATTTAAAAATGGATTAGAGTTAACAATTAAAAACAAAATTGTTTCGTTGCCATATATTAATATGACGGTGGAACTTTTAAAACAGTTTGGTGCTGATGTAAAAATTCAAGATTCAAAAATTACAGTACAAAATTTAAAATTTAAAATTCAAAATTTAAATTTTAAAATAGAGTCCGATTGGTCTTCGGCATCTTATTGGTATAGTATTTGCGCTTTAAGTAAAAATGCAGTTATTGAATTAAAATCTCTCCAAGAAAATAGTTTGCAAGCCGATTCTATTCTACCAAAACTATTTTTTGACTTAGGTGTGAACACCGAATTTAAAAATGATAAATTAATTCTTACCAAAAAACAAATTAAGATAAATGAGTTTAATTACGATTTTATTAATTGTCCTGACATTGCCCAAACCCTTGCAGTAACCTGTTATGCATTAGGAATTAAAGCAAACTTAACGGGTTTAAAAACCTTAAAAGTAAAAGAAACCGATAGAATTTTAGCATTAAAAACTGAGTTAAAAAAGTTTGGTGCATTGGTGGATGTTACACAAAATTCAATTTGTATTAATCATGCTGAGCGCAGTCGAAGCGCGTCAATCGTAAACCATCAATCTTTAATTATTAATACCTACCACGATCACCGAATGGCAATGGCTTTTGCACCTTTAGCATTAAAGTTTTCTTTAATTAAAATAGAAAATCCAGAAGTAGTAACTAAATCGTATCCCAATTTTTGGAGCGATTTAAAAAAAGCAGGTTTTTTAATTCAATAAAATAAATAGTATCTTTATTATTAATTAGTTATAATAAAATGAAACACTATTCTGCACACGCTATAGACCAATTTACACGCCACACATTAAACGACACTGTGGGGTTTAATTGGTTAATGAACAACGGTTACAAAGAATTGTTAGCTACTTTAGATGCCATTCGTGATGATAAAAACGCTTTTAAATTTTTAATGGATAATAAGCATTTTGTTTTAGCTGCTTTTGTAAATTCTATTTGGGAAGACGAAAAAGCGTTTAAATTCTTAATGGATGCTAAAGCTTACGATTGGGCAGCTTGTGCCAATATAATTAATGGCGACGATAAAGCAGAAGAAGTTTTAAATAAAAGCGGCAAAAAGCATTTTGTATTATTAGCGCACGCGATACAAAGCCGCATACACGAGGATGGTGACCGTAATGTTAGCCCTTGGGGCGTAATGCAAAATTTATTAAATTTTAAAAAAGCAGCAAAAAAATAATGAGGGTAATTGATAGTATTCCGCATAAAAGCATGACGATTAATATTTTTCAAATGAACGATAAATATCAGGTTAAATTCGAAGCGGGGCCTATGGAACAAATTTTTAAGTTTTTG
>JAYVGH010000020.1:0-12659 GCA_043772435.1 Bacteroidota bacterium | reverse complement strand
GATGTAATGGTATTGTAAAACAAATATTTATCAACTACTCCACTACAACTAAATGTAAACAAAATACCGTTTGGTTTAATGTACTTTAAAGCTGTTGTGTTTAAACGTTTGTAAGCAGTAACGGCATTGTGTTTGCTCTCGCGGCTTTTAGCAAAGGCCGGAGGATCGAGAACAATTACATCGTACACATCTTTTTTATCTTTTAAAAAATCAAAAGTATCTTCTATGTAACTTTGATTGTTTGTTAAGTTGTTTAATTGAATATTTATATTACACAAATCTATAGCGCTGGCACTAACATCTACCGAGTGCACCAAATTTGCAGTAGCTGCGGCATAAATGCTAAAACCACCTGTATAACAAAAGGTATTTAAAACAGTTTTATTTTTACTGTATTGAGCCAGTAATTGCCGGCTATCGCGCTGATCGATAAAAAAACCGGTTTTTTGTCCTTTAATAAAATCTATTTTAAATTTATAATTGTTTTCGATTACAATTACCTCGTCATTATTTTGGCCAAACAAATAATTATTTTGTGTTTGCGCATTTAATTGTTTTGGTAAAGTTTCCGCACTTTTATCGTAAATGCTTTTTAAGGCATTTCCTAAAACTTTAATAATAGCATTAGTAATATTTTCTTTTTGAAGATAAATACCCCAACTGTGTGCCTGAAAAACTACATGCCCGTTATAATAATCTAAAATTAGCCCGCTGGCACCATCACCTTCGCCAAAAAAAAGTCGACAAACATTTGTAGAAGGATTTAAAATACCTAAATGTTTTCGGTAATTAAATGCGTCGCTAATTTTATTAAACCAAAACTCCTCGTTAATGCTAACTTTTTTAAACGAAATAAAACGTATAGCAATGCTTCCGTTGGCATAATAACCGGTGCCTAAATATTGGTTTTGGTGCGAGTACACTTCAACAACATCCCCCTCCTTAACGCTGGCTTCTTTTTTAGCAATTGCTCCCGAAAAAATCCAAGGATGAAAACGTAACGAAGATGTTTCTTTACCTTTATTTAAAATTATGTGCGAATAGTTCATATTATAAAATAACAAATGTAATAGATTTTTAAAACTGTCATAATTACCTGCTAATTCTACCAATTCAATTATTAAAAACTGCTTTTCACTTTTTTTAAGATTTGTAACATTCTATTTTACTTAAATTTGTTTTAAAATTATTACTCATGAAAAAACTAATTACATTACTACTATTATTTACCGGCATTTTAATGTCATACAGCCAACAAAATATTTGGAAAAAAGAGCAATTAATGGCTACCAAAGATATGGCAGATAAAATTAATGCTAAAGCTAAAGACATTCCCTTAATTTTTAATGTTGGCCCAATGGAACCTATTAAAACTGCGGTAAATGTTGGTTTAGGTACAAGTATTACAGGGATGGAAAAGCTTAAATCTAGCCTAGCTATGGAAAGCAAAAACAGAGTAGTTGTAGTTTATTGCGGCTGTTGTTCGTATGCTAACTGCCCAAACATTAAACCTGCTTACGATGCATTAATATCTGCGGGTTTTAAAAATGCAAAAGTACTTGATTTGCCCGAAGGCATTAAGCCTGATTGGGTTGCAAAAGGTTACCCTATGGAGGGTGATAAATAGAAAACTCGTTTGAAAAAATATAAAATTTTGTTACCTTTGTTATGTGTAATTGAACTCCAATGAAAAAAGACAAAGAAAATTCTGAAGATAGTGCAAAAGATAAAATGGAGACAATAAAAATTATGTTGGCTGATGATGATAAAGACGATCAGGATTTATTTAAAGAGGCGCTCGATTATACGTCTGTTCATACCGAATTAACTACAGCAAATAATGGTAAAGAGTTGATGGATAATTTACATGATCCTAAAATTCCTAACCCTGATATTATTTTTTTAGATATTAATATGCCAATAAAAAATGGTAAGGAATGCCTTAAAGAAATTAAAGAAGATGCTGAGTTAAAAGACATTCCAACAGTAATTTATACAACATCCAATAGCGAAAAGGATATTAACGATACATATAATACAGGTGCTAACTTGTTTGTACCCAAACCATACTCATTTTCAATCATCATTGTTGTTCTTAAAAATATTTTCACGTTAAGGTGGAAACAGCTTTTTACAAAGCCTGAAAAGAAAGATTTTGTAATGTCAGAAAAAACTGCTAAAGGAAATTCGCAAATTACCAACACCCAATTTTAAATTATTAAATAGTAAAATACAGGCTTTTTATAATTTATTTAATTCTTTAAAAATTGTGCATTAATTACTGCAACCCTGCATTAATTATTTTCGTATATTTAAACGCAAGCTTTCTATCGCTACAAATTAATTTTTGTAGAGGAAAGTCCGGGCAACAAAGAGCAACCTGCCACTTTTAATAAAAGTGGGTGCATAGTACAACATACTATGCAACAGAAAGTGCCACAGAGACAAGGTAGCCTTTAGTAATACAGGTGATAGTGAAAATGTGAGGTAAGAGCTCACAAACTTTTTTAGTAATAATTAAGTTTGGTAAACCTCAGGTGTTGAAAGGCCAAATAGGTTGTAGTAATTAAGGCGGCTCGTCTTACTTTAGAAATAAAGGCTACAATGGGTAGGTCGCATAGATAAATGATAGATATATGTGTTGAAAAACAGATGAAACAGAACCCGGCTTACAACTTGCACAATGATTAAAAAAAATTAGAACACAGATAACGCGGATTTTTTATGATTAACAAAAAAAAATCATAAACTTTCGCTACAAATCAAAGTCATAAGCGTTCTACAAAAAAATTAAATATGATAAAACGTTTACTCATATTTTTGATATTACTGAGTCCTTTAATTAAAAAAGCGCAGTGTCCTCAAATTTTTGATTATTTAGGAAATTTATCTTCAAACCCATATTGGATTAGCTGTACAGGAAATGCTTATCTTTTAAATTTTCAATCTAACTCCAGTTGGGGAACTTACACTTTAAATTGGGGCGATGGTTCTCCAAATCAAACTGGGGCAAGCTATGTTGCAAGCACAATTATTACCCACAACTATGTTGCCGTAGTTGATACTCATGTGGTTACTTTAATTATTCCAGGTTTAAGTTGTACCCTAACTGGTGTTGTTGTACAAGAAAAACCGGTTAATGCATCCATTCAAATACCTATTGGCGGTGTAACACAAGTATGCGCGCCTAACGCCATTTCGTTCATAAATTCTAGTACAGATGTTAGTCAAACTACGCATTTTCAGTGGGATTTTGGCGATGGCTCTCCCCTATTAAACTTTAATTACACCAATGCAGGCGCTACTGTAACACATACTTATAATAAAGGCACTGTAAATTGTGTAACACAGGTAACTTTAAAAGCTTGGAATTACTGTAGCCAAGGCAACACAACTACTGCAACATACAATCCTATTCAAATTTACGATATAGATAATGCTGCCATTACACCCGATAAAATTATTCGTTGTTGGCCCGATAATGTATTTACGTTTACAAATACTACTGCACGAAACTGCGTACCACAGGGCAATACCTTTCAACGACAAGAATGGTGGAACTTTGGCAATTATTGGGGTTTAGGGCATGATTCTATTTTTAATTGGAACCCCTGGCCTCCAACTACACCCCATTCTATTGCCTACCCGGCCGTAGGGAGTTATACGGTGCAGCTTCGGGACAGTAATTTGTGTGGAGTTGATACTGCTATTATTACTATTAGCATTGTTAATCCTCCGGTAGCAGGTGTAATAGCACCAGTTGTACCACTTTGCCAAAATGTGCCATTAACATTTACTAATAGCAGTGCCGCAGGTTATTTGTATTTATGGAATTGGGGCACTGGCGGAGGTTTTGTTAATTTAGGAGCTGGAATTATAAAAACAAATACCTTTCCCACCGCTGGCACTTTTACCGTTCAAGTAGCTGCTTACATTCCTGGGGCTGGAAGTGCCTGCACCAGTACGGCACAGGTCGTCATTACCATTTTGCCCTCGCCTACAGCTAACTTTATAAATAACCCAAGTATAGGTTGTAATATATTGAACAACGTGGTTTTTAATGAATCCTCAATTGGTGCAGTGGCTTGGAATTGGGCTTTTGGAAATGGAAATACAAGTGTAATTCAATCTCCACCCAACCAAAATTATTTATTTCCGGGAGTTTACACGGTATCGTTAATGGTAACAAGTTTAAATACCTGTGTAAATACTAAAACTACTACTATAACTGTTTATCCAAAACCTGTACCAAATTTTATTCCAAATTCAGTTTGCGTAGGATCTGCAATAAATTTTACAAGCACTTCAACCGTAACTGGCACTAACGCAATTACTAATTATACCTGGACGTTTGGCGATGGTAGCGTAAATTCAAATGCTACCGGTCCATCGCACACCTACACTGCACCCGCCAACTACACCGTTGGTTTGGTGGTAGCTACTGCTTTTTGTATTGATTCTATAAAACAAACGGTAACCGCAAATATTAAACCTACCGCCAATTTTGTAATAACGCCAACGGTTGGCTGTCCGCCATTTACAACAACGTTTACAAACACCAGTTTAAATGGCATAAATTATTTATGGAATTTTGGAGTATCGCCTACAAGTACCTCAAATGCAACCAATCCAGTATTTACCTACACAAATAATACAGGTGCCAGTTTAAATTATACCGTAAGTTTATTTGTTAGCACCGGTGCTAGTTGTAACGATGTTATAACAAAATCGGTATCGGTGTATCCATTACCAGTGGCTAATTTTACAGCTAATTTGGCTGGAGGCTGTTCGCCGTTACCACTAACATTTACCAACTCATCTATTGGCGGAAGCACCTATAATTGGGACTTTGGCGATGCTAATGGCTCAACTTTATTTAATCCAACACATACTTATACCAATGTATCGTTTTCATTAATTACAAATACCATAACGTTAGTGGTTACAAACTCGGTTGGTTGTGTAGATTCTATTAAAAAAACAATACAAATTTTTCCGGAAGTATTTGCCAATTTTACTATGTTGCCGCCTCAAGGCTGTACACCTTTAACTATTAGTTTTCCGTCGGTGCCAGGTGTAGTTTCTTACACTTGGAATTATGGCGATGGTTCGCCTGTAGTTACAACTTCAACCACACCAACTACGCATGTATTTACAAATACCACATTAGCAACACAAACCTATACTGTAAAATTAATAGCCTCTAATGCTTTTGGTTGTATTGATTCAAGTTTTGGTTCTCCCATAGTTTTTCCTAAACCTTTTCCGGGATTTGTGGCAACTCCAAGTGTTGGCTGTTGGCCCTTGGTGGTTAGTTTTACAAATACAAGTAGTGGCAATAATAGTAATAGCTGGTTGTTTAACAATGGGCAAGCCAGTATTTTTACAAATCCAACAATAACGTTTACTAATGCGTCCGGAAGCGCCGCCGCCACATTTAGCGTTAAATTATTAGTGGGTACTGCTAATAATTGTTTCGATTCTATTAGCAAACCTATTACATTATTTCCGCGACCAAAGGCAATATTTAATTTAGATACACCTGCTTGTTCGCCAAAATTAATTACGTTTACAAACACCTCGCAAGGCGCTACAAATTACTTGTGGACGTTTGGCGACATACCAACATCATCTACAGTTACAGCGCCTACTCACCAATATGTAAACACTGGCTTTACCAATCAACAATTTACTGTAACCTTAGTTGCAAGTAATAGTAATAATTGTAAAGACACGCTAAAAGTGCCAATAATACTTCACCCAAAAGCTAACTTTTTTATAACTGCTTTTCCAGATAGTGGGTGTACGCCATTAAAGGTTTTCTTTCCGCCAATTGTTGGGGTACAAAGTTATCAGTGGAACTTTGGCGATGCAAATACTGCAAGTACCGGAAGCGTTAGTAACACATTTATAAACATTACCCCCGCGCATAAATCGTTTACGGTTCAACTAATTGCAAAAGACATTTATGGCTGTGCCGATACGCCCACTTATAAAATTAAAGTATTTCCTAAACCTATAGCAGTGTTTCAGGTAAATCCATTAACTGTGTTTGTGCCTAACCAATCTACACAGTGCATAAACTTATCGAGCGGTGCTGTAACATACTTTTGGAAGTTTGGTGATGGAGGAACATCAACTACTTTTTCGCCGGAGCATACTTATATTAATGCCGGTGAATATCAAATTACATTAATTTCAACCAGTAATAGTGGTTGTAAAGACACCTTTAATTTACCTGAAAAAATTATTGCTTTAGAAGAAACCTTTGTGCAAGTACCCAATGCCTTTACTCCCAATGCAAATGGGTCGCCGGGTAGTGTATTTGGTAAAAATGATTTAAATAACGATGTTTTTCATCCACAATTAAGAGGAACAGAAAAGTATGAAATGAGTGTTTACTCGCGCTGGGGCGAATTATTATTTGTTACCAAAAACCCGGATGAGGGTTGGGATGGCTATTATAAAGGAAAATTATGTACTCAGGATGTGTATGTTTGGAAAATTACAGCTACATTTATTGATGGAAAAACGTTTAATAAGGCCGGAGACGTTTTATTGATGAGGTAAATTATGTTGATTAAAAAAAATACATTCTTTTTATTTTTAAGTTTATTTTTGATTGGTGTTTGTAACTCCCAAACAAAAAAATCGGCTAAGGTTTTAGTAAAAGAAGCCCAACTATACTTTGATAATGAAGATTATTATAAAGCTTGGAACTTATACAAGGTAGCATTGGCGATTGAAGAAAAAAACGAAACAGCGGGCGTAAATGCTTGTATTTGTGCTTTTAAATTAAACTACCCAGCAGATAGCCTTGTATTTTTAAATATAAATTTATCCGCATCTTCATTAATTGATACAAAATATTATTTGGCGAAAATAAAACATCAACAAAAATTATTTGACGAAGCTTTAGTTTTATTAGAAACGTATAGTAAAGAAAATCCTAAAAAACGAATAATTGGAATTGATGAAACAACTTATTTTATAAATGTTTGCAAAAGTGCTAAGGAACTTGTAAGTAAGCCACACCGCTCGGTAATTAAAAATATGGGTGCTGAAATTAATTCGCCGTTTGCCGATTATGTTCCTATAATTACTCCCGATGAAAACACATTATTTTTCACATCACGAAGGGAAGGAAGTTCAAACAACAAAAAAGATGTATATGGCAATTGTTTAGAAGACGTTTATTTTTCGGTAAAAGAAAAAGGTAAGTGGAAAAAAGCAGAAAATATTGGCGCACCCATAAACAGTGAAACTAACGATGCTTGCGTTGCAGTTAGCCCCGATGGGCAGCGTATGATTATTTTTAAAACCAGCGCCGATGGTGCAACAGGCGATTTATACATTACAAAATTAGGTAATGATAATACGTGGGAAGCGTTAGTAAAAATGGGTAAAGAAATTAACTCGCAATTTATTGAAACCAGCGCGTGTTTTAGTAACGATACCAGCGAAATTTACTTTAGCAGTAACCGCCCAGGTGGCTTTGGCGGTAAAGATATTTATCGCATAAAAAAATTACCTAACGGGCGTTGGGCTATGCCTTTTAATTTAGGTCAAGCAATAAACACCGCTTACGACGATGATGCCCCTTACTTGCACCCTGACGGTATTACTTTGTATTTTAGTAGCAAAGGGCATAATACAATGGGCGATTTTGATGTTTTTAAAAGCGTGTTAGATAGAGAAAATAATCAATTTAGTAAAGCCGAAAATTTAGGCTATCCAATTAATAATGTAGGCAACGATATTTTCTTTTTATTAAGTGTTGATGGGCAAAGGGGTTATTACTCCTCCGCTAAAGAAGATACTTATGGCAATTTGGATATTTACCAAATAGATACGCGTTTTGGCGATAACGACTTAAAAGTAAAACACGGCACCGCTTTTAAAGGGCTTAATTTTGGAAAAGTAAAAATTACATTGTTAGATAACGAAAGTAATCAGGTAAATGGCACGTATTACAGCAACCCTAAAACAGGTAAATTTATTTTGGTAATAAATCCTTTAAAATCTTACAAGGCAATTGTAGAGTGTGAAGGTTTTAAAACATTAGTAGTTGATATAGACCCAATTGCTTTTGAAAAAACACCGAGAGATTTAGAGTTTAAGCTAGAGCCTTAATTAATGAATATTATTTAACTTTAAATATTGGTGTTGTAACCACATTAGACTTATTGCCTTTCATATCTTGCATAAATATTTTATAAAAAAACACTGTGTCAGATAATGTATTTGGCCTGTATTCCGACATCGGCCAAATAATATCACCGCTTACCGACTTGCCTTTATATCCATCGCCCGGCTGTGTAATTGCAATACCTATAACCCCGGTAGAATCTTGAGTTATGGGGCTGTACGGTCGTTGAAATGTTTTAGAAATGGGGTCATAAATGTATATTATGCCTATCAAATTTGGACCGTCAGTATTCTTATCTCTAAATATATCGCCGTCTCCGTCAGTATAACTTATAGACATATATGCGGAGTCGTTTTGGGCAGTATGTTTAGGAATAAAATTTTTATATTCAATAAAGGGTACAGGATCTTTGCTTTGTCTTTTAACACAACTAAACGCGCACAAACAAATAAATATTAAAAAAATAAAACGCATAAATTATAATAAATCAATACATAAATTTACAACAAAAATAAATAATAAACAAAAAGTTGATTAACATAGAAAGCCAAATATTTAAAATTAAAACTGTGCCGGAGTTTAATGCCTTGGCTTTACAAATTTTTAACTTTCAATACACTCATAATTTAATATACAAACAGTGGTGTGATTTATTAAATATAAAAATTGTTGACATTAATTCTATTTATAAAATACCTTTTTTACCCATTGAAATATTTAAAACAGCATCGGTTATTTCGTCGCCAATTACAAACCAAACTGTAATATTTACGAGCAGTTTAACTACGTCTCAAATTCCGGCAAAGCATTTTATAAACAACATACATTTGTACGAAAAAAGTTTTTTAAAGGGATTTAATTTATTTTATGGTAACCCAAGTCAATATTGCTTTTTAGCGTTATTGCCTAATTATTTGCAGCGTAAAGGCTCTTCGTTGGTATACATGTGTAATGAGCTTATTAAGCAATCTACTCATTCATACAGTGGTTTTTTTTTAGATGATGTTGATGATTTAATCTTAAAAATTAATCAATTAAAAAATACAAATCAAAAAGTAATTTTAATTGGCGTGTCTTACGCATTAATGGATTTATGTGATAAAATTTCATTAACCGAAAATTTTACAATTATTGAAACAGGCGGTATGAAAGGTACACGAAAAGAATTATTAAAAACTGAATTACATAACTATTTAAAAAACGGATTTAAAATAAATTCTATTCACAGCGAATATGGTATGACCGAACTCTTAAGCCAAGCCTATAGTTTAGGTGACGAAAAATTTATGAGTCCACCTTGGCTAAAATTTTTAATTCGGAAAACAGACAATCCTTTAGAATTAATTATGGGAAACAAAACAGGTGGAATTAACGTAATTGATTTAGCTAATATTTATTCCTGCTCATTTATTGCCACAAAAGATTTAGGTTTTATTGATGAAAGCAATAAACTGCAGCTTATGGGGCGCTTTGATAACAGTGATATAAGAGGTTGTAATTTATTAACCGGTAGCTTTTAAGGGCTTAGGTGTTACCTTAAAAAAACGATATTGAATGCCAAAACCTAAACCAAAGCCACTACCTTTCCATTTTGTAATTGCTATGTATTTATTAAAATCAGAATTGTTAGTACTTAAATTATTATAATTAACAAATGGCGCACTTAACCTAAAATTTATTCCAAATCTTCCGAAATAAATTCGTGGATTAACGTATAAAGAAATATAACTTCCACCTCCCGAAAGAACAGTATTATCCTTATCAAATGTTTCATATTTAAAAGTAGAATAACCAACATCCGCTCCAAGCACTAAATCAAACTTTGGCATTAAAACGGGGTGATAATTTAAAATTACAGCAAAATCATTTGTTTTTACTATAGGTTTAATATTTGTTACCGAATCTCTTGTTGTAAAGTAATTATTTGCTTTAAAACGAAACCCTAATCCAAAACGCTTATGCAAACCAAATTCTGCACCAAAACCAAAATTAGTATTTCCTGCTTTATCATTTTGTGTGGTGTCGCGTGTATATTTAGGGTCTTTTATTTTATATATTAAGGAAGTATTAAATATTTCTAATCCTGTATTTAACTCTACTACCAGTGCACCTTTATAAAATGATTGTGCTGATGTTAAAAGACTTACTGTAACTAAAAGTAAAAGAATGTAATTTTTTTTCATACCTAAAATATTTTAATAAAGGTAAAAAAAAATAAAATACGATTTTTAATTATTTTGCTATGACCTTAAACTCAGTTCTGCGGTTTTTCGCTTTATTTTCAGCACTATCGTTTTTTACTTTTGGCTTAGTATCGGCATAACCCTTATAAGTTAAGCGCGTAGCGGCTATTTTGCCATTGGTTACTAAATAATCTACAACTGCTTTAGCTCGATTTGATGATAACGTAAAGTTTGATTTTTTATCACCGTCACTATCTGTATGCCCGCCAAACTCAATTTTTAATGTTGGGTTTTTTACAATAAAATCTATTAACTTATCTAACTCGGCTTTACTCTCCGGTTTTAAATCCCATTTAGCAACGTCAAAAAATACATTTTTTAATTCAATGGTTGTATTTGTATCTATTGGTTCTAATGGTATATCTAATATAAAAGGTTTATTAAAATCAGTAGTTTTACCTTTTAAACTAAAGTTATCGCTATAAAAAGCAAAACCCTCGCGATTAACATTTACCATGTAGTTTTTATTAGCAGTAAGTGTTACAAAAAACTCACCGTTTTTTTGGGAGTACGATTGCGTAACTTGTTTTTGTGTTTCTAAATCAAATAACTCAAAGGTGGCTTCAAGTGGCTCTTTTGTTTTAGCGTTATATATTTTTCCTTTTGTAAACGTAATTTTTTCAGGGCGAATATCTTCTGGTAATTCAAATTGATAAATGTCTAAATCGCCAAAACCGCCTTCTCTGCTACTTGCAAAATAAGCTAATTTACCCGCAGGGTCTACCAATAAACTATTCTCATCTAGCGACGTATTTATTGGATACCCTAAATTAACTGCAGGCCCCCAATTGCCATCGGCTTGGCGTTTACTCATAAACAAATCAGTACCGCCAAGACCCGGATGTCCATCGCTTGCAAAATACAAAGTCATATTATCCGGATGAATAAAAACACTTTCCTCGTTTCCCTTACTGTTTACATTTTCATTTAATTTTACTGCTGGTTTAAACTTACCGTCGTCGCCAATAACGCTCACATAAATATCAATGTCTTTTGCCTGTGGCCCCCTACCCCTATAGCCTTTTATAAAATACAATGATTTACCATCACTGCTAAAACTAGGCTGGGTTTCCCAATTGGTGCTGTTAATTGCTGCGCCACCGTTACGGGGCTTACTCCATTTACCATTAATTTTTTGAGAATAAAAAATATCACAACTTCCTGCACCTTTTCTATCGGGGCTACCATAATCGCCGAATTCATCAGAGCAAGAGGCAAAAAACATAATATTACCATCGGCGCTAAGCGTTGGTGCACCTTCGTTTCCATAACTATTTATTTCGTTTATTGGAGTAGCTGTTTGCCAAACAGTATTAGATTTAACGCTAATAAAAAAATCTTCGTTATTGGCACCTTTTATATCGTTACGTGGCAATGCGCGTGTAAACATAAATTGTTTGCCATCGGCAGTAATTGCCGGAAAATATTCTCCGTTTGCAGTATTTATACCGGCTCCAACATTTACGGGTTTAAAAGGTTTTGGATTTTTAATTAAGGATATTGCAAAATCGCTATTTTTTATTAATCGTTGTGCCTCTTCTTTTAAATTTGGGCTTATGCGTTCAAACTTAATAAAATTTTGAAACGATAATTTCGCATTTTCATAATCGGCCATTGCCACATAAGCTTTACCAAGGTAAAAATTATTATCAGTCATAAATTTTGGCGATACTTCAATTGCTTTTTTATAACAAGCTACGGCTTCTTTTGGTCGATTTTTTAGCATTAAAAAATCTCCATAAGCGGCATTTGCTTCTGTAAAGTTTGGATCTTCTTTTAAAGCCGATTGCATATTTTTTTCGGCGGCATCATCTTTTCTAACACTAAACAATGCTTTACTTTCTTCAAAATACTTAATAGCTTTTTTATTAGTGCTTGTATATGCACCCGGTGGCATTTGGGTTTGACCAATAGATGTTTTTATTGTAAAGCATAATAAAAGTAAAGAGAGTATTTTTTTTATCACAGTATTTTTTATTTATAATGAAAAAGTTGCTGTAAAGATACAGAAATCATTAAAAAAAAAGCGTCTCAGTATACCCGAGACGCTTTTTAATCTTTAAACAATTTTTAAAAATGCCACAAATCATGTTCCCATTTAAAAATATCGCCTTTAATTCTATCAGATTCTAACAAGGCATCTAAACCTTTGCTGTAACCATCAATTTCTCTGTCATACACATTTGTTTCTTTATAAACAGTACTTGCAAACTGGCGTTTCCAAAAAATATCTTCAAATGTTCTGCGCTCACTGTCATTTTTTGTAT
>JAYVGH010000019.1:0-38160 GCA_043772435.1 Bacteroidota bacterium | reverse complement strand
TTTGAAACCGTTTTCTACCGAATAGCTAATAACAAAGCTAAATGTTTATTGGCCATTTGCAAAGCGAAAATTAACTAATTGTCTACCGCTTTTGCAAATGCCGAAGCACAATTCCCGCATTTTTTATAGGTGCGGTTAGCACTTCGTGGGGATTTCAAGTTATGCTTGTTTAAGCGTCAGTCAGTTATTTTTTACTTTTATTTTTGAGCAATGTAATGCCACCGCCAAATATTAAGCTATTTTCTTTTGCATAAGCTCTTGTTGAATCTATATGAGGTTTAATGTCTGTCCATGCAAAGACGTTTTTTGAGGCACTACAAAAGTTAAAAGTTAGACTGTCACCACGAATAATAAACAGAGTACATTGATTAGCTAATTTTTTTTTGCCGGTCAAGAAGCGTTGTACAACATAACCAACTTTTGCTTTTTTGTCATAAACACCATATAAAAACAGCGATGTTGTCTGGGGTGAATTATTAAAAGAAATGGAGTCTGAAGTAACGGCTTGGTTTTTGAACTCAGGAATGTTTTTTATTCGTTTTGGAAGGTCGTCAAAACTTTTAAGTCTTTTAGAAGTATTGTCAATGTTTGAATACTTACTTAAAGGAATATCATAGTTCCAATGCGTTACTTTATAGTGTCTGCATGCTGTTGTTGCAAGTAAAACAAAGAATAGTCCAATGAATTTCATAAATGAATAACGAATTGTTGTCGACTTTATTGTCGTGTTTTGGTGTCCACCCCATGAGTGCTAACTAATAAATAAGCGCGATTTTTTAATTATAACATAAATTTAATAAAAAAATGTTTGCGTCCTCTTAAAACACATATTTAATTGATTATTAATTACTTAACTCAAAAAATATCCGACAACAAACGCTTACAAACGCTTTTATCCGTATATAAATGTTTAACAACCGAATCGTGCTTTTTTGTTGCTATACCTTTGTACCGTCGAAAATAAGTAGCGCAAAATTTTAAAAACTTAATTAGGCAAAACAATTAAAAAAAATAATAATTAAAAAAACAAACGTTATGATGAACATTAAAAATCAAGTACAATTAATAGGCCGCTTAGGTGCAGAGCCTGAAGTAAAAATTTTAGAAGGCGGTAGCAAATTAACCAAATTTAGCATAGCCGTAAACGAGTACTATAAAAATAAAAAAGGAGAGGTAGTTTCAAACACACAATGGCACAACATTATTACATGGGGTAGCCTTGCCAACATTGCCGAGCGTATTTTGCACAAAGGCACAGAGGTAACCATTGACGGTAAATTATTAAACCGCGATTATACAAGTAAAGATGGTGTAAAACGAAATGTAACCGAAATTGTAGCGAATGAACTGTTTGTATCTTATCAAAAAGCTGCTTAACTTTTTAAGTAGATTAATACAATTCTACTTTGCTAAGTGTTGTAAACAATTAAATAAATTAATAAAAACAATTAAAAAACAAATAATTATGAACGTAATAAATAGAGTACAATTAACAGGCAATTTGGGCAATGCCCCCGAAGTAAAAACATTTGAAGATGGAAATAAAACTGTAAAGTTTTCGTTAGCAACCAACGAGGAATACAAAACCTTTAAAGGCGAAACGGTAACGGATACCCAATGGCACTTTGTAAGCGTTGGGGGTAAATTAGCTTTAGAGTTAGAAACAACTTTAAAAAAAGGAAGTTTTGTGTCGGTAGATGGAAAATTAAAAACACGTAATTATGTAGATAAAAACGGTGTAAAAAAATACATTACCGAAATTGTTGCCAAGGAAGTAGAGTTGAAATAAAAATTATAACCCCTAACAGGGTTACTCAAATCTCTTCAAAAAACCCTATCAAGGTTTATAAAAAGCCATTCACACGTTGAATGGCTTTTTTAGTTTAAAACTTAATTGTAGCGGTACGGAGAAATACAAAGTAGTTTAGATTGCTTCACTCTGTTCGAAATTACAAATGCTTGTTATCGAACAAAAACTACTCGTATTCAAAACTGCCAAACTCACTTTTTATAGTAACTTTTTTTGTAGCGCTTTCTTCAACTCTTCCAATAATTTTAGCGTCCACATTAAAAGTTTTACTTATGTCAATAATTTGTTGCGCGTAATTTTTATCCACATACACTTCCATTCTATGCCCCATGTTAAATACTTTATACATTTCTTTATAATCGGTGTGGCTTTGTTGCTGTATGGTTTTAAATAAGGGCGGGACTTCAAATAAATTATTTTTTATAACATGAAGATTATCATTTATAAAATGTAATACTTTGGTTTGAGCGCCACCGCTGCAATGCACTATGCCGTTTATAGAAGTTCCTAATTCTGCAATTAGTTTTTTAATAATGGGCGCGTAAGTGCGGGTAGGGGAGAGAACTAATTTTCCCGCATCAATAGCTTCGTTATACAAAGTTCCGGTTACATCTGTGTAACTTATGTCTATTTTATCTGTTAAGTTTAAACCGCCTGTGTAAACTACACTTTCGGGCAAAGCAATATTATAACTTTCCGGAAATTTTTTAGCTAAATTTTTATTAAAAACATCGTGCCGCGCGCTGGTTAAACCATTACTGCCCATGCCACTGTTGTATTCGGTTTCATAAGTGGCTTTACCGTAACTGCATAATCCAACAATAACATTACCGGCTTTAATTTTATCGTTGCTTATTATTTTGTTACGTTCCATACGGCAAACTACCGTGCTATCAACAATTATAGTTCTAACTAAATCGCCAACATCTGCCGTTTCGCCACCTGTACTGTTAATAGAAATACCATTATCGCGTAAATTTTGTAATACTTCTTCAGTTCCATTTATAATAGCTGCAATTACCTCGCCTGTAATTAAATGTTTGTTTCGCCCAATAGTTGAAGACAGTAAAATGTTATCGGTAGCGCCTACACAAATTAAATCGTCTACGTTCATAATAACGGCATCCTGAGCTATACCTTTCCAAACGCTTAAATCGCCGGTTTCTTTCCAATACATATATGCCAAAGCTGATTTTGTGCCTGCTCCATCTGCATGCATTATTAAACAATGCTCTTCGCTTCCACTTAATAAATCGGGCACAATTTTACAAAATGCTTTTGGAAACAAGCCTTTATTTAACTTAGAAATTGCAGCATGCACATCTTCTTTACCTGCCGAAACACCTCTTAATTGGTATTTATTATCACTCATTAAAAAATAATTTATTCAAAATTAAACAAATAATTTTTGAGGTTATAATGTATTAAAATTAATAAGTATTTTTACAGTCCAAATAAAAAATAAAAAAATGGCAGGAAAAATAACTTTTACAATGATTAAACCCGATGCGGTTGAAGCGAATAACATTGGACCTATTTTAGCAATGATAAACAAAGCTGGTTTTAACGTGTTGGCAATGAAATACATGCGTTTAACAAAAGAACAAGCAGGTTTGTTTTATGCAGTACATAAAGAGCGTCCGTTTTATGGCGAATTAACCGAATATATGAGTTCAGGCCAAATTGTAGCAGCTATTTTAACTAAAGATAATGCCGTTACCCACTACAGAACTTTAATTGGCGCCACAGACCCAACAAAAGCTGAAGAAGGAACAATACGTAAAACTTTTGCCAAAAGTATAGCTGCAAACGCGGTGCATGGTAGCGATAGCGATGAAAATGCTGAAATTGAATCGAGCTTTTTCTTTTCGCGATTAGAACGTTTTTAAGGTTATAAATTAAAAATTTATAATTTTAGTTCCAATAGCTATGTTGATTAGTATTTGGAGTTGCGTTTTTTTAATTTCTTACCAGTTTTGGGCTAAAACCTACCACTTTTAAAAAAGTTAGTACAATTATTAAACAACATTTGTAAAATTGAAAAAAAAAATACATTTTTGTTAAAAATTACTAAACATTAATTTAACATTCACATCATCATGATTAAATATATATCTAAAAAATTAGTTAAGGTAGCAGGAATTTTTGCTTTAACAGGTTTATGCTTATTTGTACAAGCGCAAACAATTAATTGGAACCAAGCAGGACCTATTTATGCGGCCGGAAGAATGCGCAATATGGTTGTGGACAAAGCAGACGCTTCCGGACAAACAATGTATGTTGGCAGTACAACCAGCGGTATATTTAAAACTACAAACGGCGGTACAAATTGGACAGGGCTTTTCTCTACAGTTACCGACAGGGTTGTAAGTTATTTAGCCCAAGCTTCTGACAACAAAATTTATGTTGCTACTGGCGAAGGTTTTTTAAGAAGAAGTGAAAAATTAAAAGCTCAAAGAGGTTCTGGTTTATATGTAATATCTGGTGGTGCGTTAACATTAGTTGTTGATTCAACAAAAACAGGTGGTGCTATTACTAAAGTTGCTTGTAGCCCCATTAACCCTTTAAAAATTGCAATAGCAAGTAATTTAGGTATTTTAGTATCAAGCGATGCTGGTGCAAACTTTAGTATAGCGCTAGGAATTCCAACTGGTTCAAATGTTACCGGCCAGGATTTAAAGTTTGACTCAAACGGGATTTTATATTGCACAGTGGGAAATGAAAATGGCGATGCTCCTACCAGTAATGCAGGTGTTGATAGTAAAATTTACAAATCAAGTGATGCAAGTTTATCAAGTTTTTCTGACAAAACTCCCCCTGCAATGGGTGCCGTTTCTAGTATTGATTATGGTAGAATTGAATTAGCAATTGCCCCTTCTAATAATAATGTTATTTATGCATCGTGCGCTAAAAAATTTATTTCTACAAATAGAGCCTCATCAACAACAAAAGGATTATTTGTAAGTTATGATGCGGGTACAACTTGGGCATTAATTATGGTTGGCGCCACGCAGTTAGATGCGTTGGGTAATGGTGGTACAATTGCATCGGGCGATAAAGCGCATGTAATAACAGTTGATCCATTTAACTCTGATATATTATATATTGGCAGTTACCAAGTTTACCGCTGGCAACGTTATAATGGAAGTACTACAAATCCATTAGGCAACTGGTTTAAAATAGGGACTAATTTAATCCCTAATTTTCAATTATACATTCACGAAAATGTACATGATATTAAATTTGTTACTTCTGGTAGCGCAATTTCAAAATATTATTTTATTACTGATGCCGGTATTTACCTATCAAGTGATGGTTTAATTACGTTTCAACCTTTTTACCAAGGCATAGTTACCGGTCAGTTTAATACAGTTAGTGTCGAACGCTTTCCAATCGGTAATATTCCAACAGCATCGGGTAGTAGTGTTACGCCATACAGTGGCTTTATTGGTGGTACTGCAAATGCCGGTTTAATTTATTTTAGTGGTAATTATCCAAATGTAACATTAGAAAATAGTTTTATTGGGGGTGAAGTAAATTCGGCCGAACTATCTAAAATATTGCCTAGTGTTTCTTATGCTTCATCATCCGATGGAAAGTTGTGGTTAAATTCTGATGTTAAAACGGGTTCTTTTGCAGTTAAGGATGTTATAAAAAACACATACGCTGGCTCTCCCCTTGCATTAACAGGTCAAGATGCAATTTCATTCTCTAATCCAAATTTTTCGGTAACAGGTACTCCTTTTAAAATGTGGGAAAATTATGGACAAGTTGCTGCTACACCCGATTCAGTTGTGTTTTATAATGACACAACACGTCTAGCCGCTTCTATGATTGGTGTTGCTACCTTAACGACACAAACGTCTTTCTCATGGACGGCATCTCGTCCTAACAGTTATGCGTTAATTGACAGTATTGTTGTTAGAACAGCTACTGTTGCTGTGCCTGGCGGAGGCCCTGCACCTGCATTTACCGGAGCGGATAAAAAAGATATTTCAATAAAATTAGCGAATGGATATATAGTAGCAGCCACGGGAACTACAACACCGGTAATTTCATCGCAAGCAGGGCCAGTTGTTACAGCTAGTACCTCTGTGATATTAAATGCAACTACCCTTCAGGATAATATAAAAGTAACATTTAATGCCCCTCCATTTATGTCTAAAACAACAGCCTCATCTTCCAGTGTACCCGATTTTGCTGCTTATTACCGTGTGTTTTGCACTGTTTTTTACAAATATAAAGCCAACGATGTTGTAAGTGTAGTTGATGATAGAATTTCAACTAAAACCACTACATACACATCTGTATTAACTCAATCATTAGCTTGGCAATACGGAAGCTCAGTTTCAAGTTTTTCAATAGTTGCAACTAATCCCGCTTCATTAAGTAATCCTACATTTGTTTTAACGTGGCCGGGTGCTACGTTTACCCCTACACCGTCTAATAATCCAACTATAACCGTTAATCCTGTTATTTCAACGGCATATACTGTTACTGCTTATGGTAATTATACAGCTACAGCAAGACCTGTTTCACATACAATCGCGGCAGTTCCTTCAGGAACTGTAACAAGCCCTTCTTATAGTATAATGCCTGGCGGAACCACACAAACTACTACGGTTTTTACAGTAACACCAACTGGAACTACTACTTATACATTAGCAGAATTTTCTGGTACTGTAACTGGCTCAACAACATTTAGTACTGTTAACACATCTACCTATGTTTTAAATCCAGGTAGTGTGACTCAATCTACACCCGTGTTTACTATTAATGTTCCTACCACCGCTACTTTAACTACTTATACATTGCAGGGTTTAAGTTCAAATACGGTTACGGGAGCAAATACAACTACTACCACAATATTACCTGTTAGAACGTTTAGTACATTAGGTTCCGGCTCAACCCCACCAATAGCTTTAAGAAACACTCCCGTTAAAATTGCTACTGCTTTCTCATCGCGCTTAGCGTTTGCAGGGGTTCAAAATCGTATTTACGTGAGTACACAAGCTTTAAGTCTTAACGACCCATTATCCTACGTTTGTATTAGCGCTAGTGTGGCTTTAACCTGCGATGCTACGGGAGCTAAAACAAATTCGTTAATTACAGTTGTTGGTAAGCCTACAGTTTTAGAATGGGGTAAAAATGGCTCGGAATTATACTATGCTACAGATGCCAATAATTTATACAGAGTATCGTATGTGCATACTTTGTTAGATTCCACATCTAGAAATTACAATGGAAAATTACATACAAATATTTATAACTTTGGAGCTTCTACCACATCAAATTCTAATCCTAAAAGCCCTTACCGTACCACATTAATAGGCACCTTTACAACACAAATTACAAGCATTAGTATTGCCGAAAGTAATACGCTAATGGTTTTAACGTTTAACGATCCTTTGGGTACACCGGTTATGGTAAGTGTAGGCGATGTTACAAAAACAAATACTACTAATATTGGTTTTGCTCCAGCAACAGGCGATTTAATTACCAATTCAGGAGCCAATGGTGCAAAAGTAAATTGTGCTTTAATTGAAAAAACTCCCCCATACAAAAAAGCTTTTGTTGGAACAGATATTGGCTTGTTTTACACTGATGATATAACTACAACTACTCCCGTATGGACAAGAACTATAAACTCCGGCTTACCTACGGCGCAAGTATTTGATATTAAACAACAAACCATGAAACCTTATGAATGTTATAACTCAGGCCAAATTTATGTTGCTACAAATGGTCGCGGTGTTTGGTCAACAGGTAATTTCTTTAGTCCTTTAGTTATTTCGGTTAAAGAAAATACTTTAACAAAAACTGAAAATAATTTAAGCGTATATCCTAATCCAAGTAACGGCGAAACGTTTGTAAGTTTTAATGCACTTGATGGCGAAACAGCAATTATTAATATTATGGATGTTACAGGCAAAATAGTTTTAACACAGTATTTAGGAAAATTATATAACGGTCAAATTTCTGCTCCTGTTGAGGTTTCGAGTTTAACTAGTGGGATTTATGTGGTTAATGTTACAAGTACAAGTGGCGTTAAACGTGTAGCAAAATTAATTGTTACTAAATAATAATAGTTTATTAAATTTAAAAGCTGTCTAATTAAGACAGCTTTTTTTTTGAAAAATCTTTTAAAATAATAAATGAAAACTACCGAAGCCGATTCATATTATTCTAATTTAGAACACATGAGTGTGTTGGAACTTCTTACTAATATAAATAAAGAAGATAAAACTGTACCAAACACTATTGAAAAAATTATTCCCCAACTTGAAAAATTAATAAACATTGTGGTTGAAAAAATGAAACTCGGTGGCAGACTTTTTTACATTGGTGCAGGCACAAGTGGCAGATTAGGTATTGTTGATGCCAGCGAATGCCCACCTACTTATGGTATAGAGCAAGGTAAAGTAATTGGTATTATTGCAGGTGGCGATGAGGCCATAAGAAAAGCAGTTGAATTTGCCGAAGATGATGTAAACCAAGGTTGGAAAGATTTAGAAAAACACCACATTGGTAAAAACGATGTGGTTGTTGGTATTGCTGCTTCGGGTGGCACACCTTATGTGGTGGGGGCATTACAACACTGTAATGATAATGGTGTAATTACTGCTTGTATTGTGTGTAACTCCAACAGCAAAATTGCCGATATAAGCGCATATGCTATTGAAGTAGTTGTAGGTCCTGAATTTGTAACAGGTAGCACCCGAATGAAAAGCGGCACAGCTCAAAAATTAATTTTAAATATGCTAAGTACCAGCGTTATGATTAAGTTGGGGCGTGTAAAAGGAAATAAAATGGTAGATATGCAATTAAGTAATAATAAGTTAGTGGATAGAGGTACGCAAATACTAATGAAAAATACAGGTATAACAAATTATGAAGAAGCAAAAGCGTTGTTGATTAAATATGGAAGTGTAAGAAAAGCGACTGAGGCAAATAACCTAAAAACAGGATAATAGCGTAATTTAAAAATTTAAAAATTGAATAAAAAAATCCGGATTTTAAACCAATTAAAAACCTATATTTGTAAAGCAAAAAATTAAAAAAATTATGATCGATTTATCAGGGATTATTTCTATTTCAGGGCAACCGGGTTTATTTAAAATAGTTGCTCAAAGTAAAAACGGAATTATAGTAGAAGGCTTAGCAGATAAAAAACGTTTAAATGTATACGCTTCAACAAAAGTATCTACCTTGTCAGACATTAGTATGTTTACAACTGGTGATGACAAACCTATTGAAGCTATTATGACCTCCATATTTGAAAAAGAAAAAGGAGAATTAGCAATTGACAGTAAAGCAGATGATAAAGCTACCGAGGCATATTTTGCTGAAGTTTTACCGGAATATGATAAAGAACGTGTGTATGTAAGCAACATGCGTAAATTATTTGTTTGGTACAATACTTTACAAACCACAGGTAATTTAAAAGAAAAAACTGAGGAAAAAGAAGGTGATGAAGAAAAAACAAAAGCTACAAAAGCCATTGATGCTAACAGTACTGCCCGAAAAACTACAGCTAAAAAAGATAATGCAAAATCTAAAACAAGTGTAGGTGTTAAAAAAACCACAGGAGTTAGAAAAACAGGCACAGCCTAATAAATTTTAAAAGCAACGTAATGTTGCTTTTTTTGTGCAATTAATTTCGTAATGAAAATAAAAGTAAATTTGTTGTTTAATGTAAAATAATAAAATTATACATGAAAAGTTTTTTGCGTTATTTTTTACAGGGCTTATTATTATTTATTCCATTAATAATTACACTTGCTATCCTTTTAAAATTATTCGATTTTTTTTCGGGACTATTCGCTTTTTTTGGATTTAGTACAAACGTTGCTTTAAATACCTTGTTGGGATTAATATTAACCTTAGGCTTTATAGCTGTTTTAGGGATATTAGCCTCCTCATATGTTTTTAAACAAATTTTTAATTTTTTTGAAGATAAATTAGAACAAGCTCCTTTTATCCGGCATATTTATTCGCCAATAAAAGATTTTACAAATGCTTTTGTTGGTAATAAACGAAAGTTTAATAAACCGGTTTTAGTACTAACCAATCCTTTGTCTAATATTGAAGAAATTGGATTTATAACCCACGAAGATTTAAGCCACATGAACATAAAAGATAAAGTGGCCGTGTATTTACCCTCATCTTATGCAATATCCGGCAGGTTAATTCTTGTTCCGAAAGAACACATAAAACCATTAACCGCTGAGGCCGGCGATGCAATGAAATTTGTAGTTAGCGGAGGCGTAACAGATGTTGAGTAAAAATTAATGACAAAACAAGAGCGTTATACTTATGTTTTAGATTACTTTGAAAAAAACGTTGGCTTAGCCGAAACCGAATTACATTATAATAATCCATTTGAATTAATTGTGGCGGTAAGTTTAAGTGCTCAATGTACCGATAAACGCGTTAACTTAACCACACCAAAATTATTTAAGGATTATCCAACCCCGGAAGCTTTAGCTGCGGCAACTAACGATATTATTTTTAACTACATCCGAAGCATAAGCTATCCTAACAATAAAGCGAAAAATTTAGTAGGCATGGCAAAAATGTTGGTGAATGATTTTAACAGCGAGGTGCCAAGCAAGGTGGATGATTTAATAAAACTACCAGGTGTTGGGCGAAAAACGGCAAATGTAATTGCGTCGGTAGTATTTAACCAACCAACTATGGCGGTTGATACACATGTATTTAGAGTTAGTAACCGAATAGGATTAACAACAAATGCTAAAACACCGTTGCAATCTGAATTGCAATTAATAAAATTTATTCCAAAAGAAGTAGTTTCTAAAGCCCATCATTGGCTAATTTTACACGGCAGGTACATTTGCTTGGCGCGATCGCCAAAATGCACTGAATGCATGCTTAAACCTTATTGTAAGTATTTTGAAAAAGTTATACTTAAACAAAATAATACCACAGCTGTTAAATCATCACTTAAAACCAAACAAAATGGCAAAAAAATTATCACCAAAAAAGCAAGTTAAAAAAGCTGTCCCGACGAAAAAGATCGAAAAAAAATTACCTAAAAAAGCGGTAAAAGTTGTAACACTTAAAAAGGAAACGTTAGCAAAAACTAAACCTGCAAAAAAAAATTCTAAAAAAATTATAACTAAAAAAGCTGCCGTTAAAAATACAGCTGTAAAAAAAGCTAAGTTTGTAAATCATAGTACAAAGCTAAAATTAGGTGATAAAGCTCCCTATTTTGAAGGGAAAGATCAAAATGGAAATCTAATCTCATTAGATATTTTAAAAGGTAAAACAATTGTGTTATACTTTTACCCTAAGGATGATACACCGGGTTGTACCGCAACTGCTTGTAGTTTAAGGGATGAATATCAATTTTTAAGTAAAAAAAATTACGCTATTATTGGCGTAAGTGCAGATGATGAAAAGTCTCACTTAAAATTCGCGAAAAAATACAACCTTCCTTTTCCATTATTAGCCGATACCACTAATAAAATAATGAAAGCTTACAATGTTTGGGGCTTAAAACAATTTATGGGTAAAATATATGATGGCATAATTAGAACCACATTTATAATTGATGAAACCGGAATTATTAAAAATGTAATAAAGTCGGTTGATACAAAAAACCACGCGCAACAAATTTTAAGCGAATAAGTCAAAAAAATAAAATTTGGCAAATAAAATTAATTTATTAAATTTGCACTCCCGAATTTAATTATTTAGGAAACGGATTGGTAGTTCAGCTGGTTAGAACGCCGCCCTGTCACGGCGGAGGTCGCGGGTTCGAGTCCCGTCCAGTCCGCGTTAAAAGAACACTAGTCCCTGTAAATCAAGTATTTGCAGGGATTTTGTCTTTTAAGAAAGCACTATAGTGTGCGGTAAAAGTATATTGAAATTTTATAATTTTATTATTTATATTAGAATAGGTTTTAAGAGAGTATAAAAATCGATTAATGAAGGTATTAAACAACACTATAAACGAAAGCAAAATATCTCTTTCTTATTTTGGAGCCTTTAGCGATGAAATAACGAATAAACTTATAAGCGTAAGTGAGTTTTATTTAGAGCATAAATCTGAAATTGGTAAGTTAAAAAATAAAGTTTCTTTTTTAATAGCAGAATGTTTTCAAAACATAGTAAGGCATAGCGATGCTATTGAGAATAAAAGTAAAATTAATCACTCCGATTTTTTTCAATTAAATGTTTTGAGTGACAGAATTGTTTTAGCCTCTTGCAATCTTATTGAGGATAAATATGTAACCGATCTTGAAAAAAAACTTATTCTAGTAAATTCTGCAAATACCACAGAGTTAAAAAAATTATACACGGATTTACTTAAACATGGCGAATTTTCTGAAAAAGGAGGAGCCGGTTTAGGGCTTATTGAAATGGCAAGAAAATCGGGCTTGCCTTTAAAATATAAATTTACAAAACAAAAAAATGAAACTTCTCAATTTTTTTTATCGTTAGAAATTATACAAAAAATTGATAGTAGTGGAGAAAAATTTAAGATACACGAAATAGAACAATTTTACAAAGTCTTATATAATCAAAATGTGTTGATACAGTATAAAGGCGATTTTTCGAGAGAAATAATTAACCCTATTTTGGATATGATTAAACATAATTTTAAAAAAAGTAAAGATTCTAATTTTGTTACAGAAAAACGTGTTATAATAACATTAGTTGAAGTTTTAGAAAATATTGCAAAGCATGGTAAAGTTATTAATGGTATAAAAGAAGGCATTCTTACAATTAGTAAAACGGCAACAAATTATGTTTTAGAAACAGGCAATTATATTGGCGTTGAAGCTTATGAAACATTAAATAAAACGTTAACCAATTTAAAAAAATTAAGTTTACCGGAACTAAATAACCATTATAAAAAAATTATGATGAAACCTGAAATTACAGATGAAGGAAATAGTGAATTAGGTTTTATTGAAATTGCAAGAAAATCAAATAATTTCAGTTTTGAGTTTGAACCAACAAGTGAAGACAATTATTTTTATAAAATTAAAATAAACGTTTAGGTTATAAACTTAACTCGCCCCTTAAATTTTGCTGAAGCTGTTTTTTTATTTTAGAAGAAGAAATAGTTTGTCCTAATAAAAACATAAGTTTGGTAATGGCACTTTCAAAAGTTAAATCACCACCGCCAATTACTCCTATTTTTTTTAATTGAGAACTTGTTTCGTACATGCCTTGTATAACCTTGCCTTCGGCACATTGTGTAATGTTTAAAATAATAATGTTTTTTGCAATGGCATTTTTTAATTCGGCAATAAACCAATCTTGTGTAGTAGCGTTACCTGCCCCAAACGTTTCTAACACTATTGCTTTAATGCCCGGTATATTTATTATTGCTGAGGTAATTTTTTTACTGATGCCCGGAAATAATTTTAAAACAACAATATCGTTGTTTAAATGAGTGTATGTTTTTAATTTTTTTTTACCTTGTTTTAAAAATGCTAAATTGTTGTAATTAATTTCTACACCGGCTTCTGCCAATGCAGGATAGTTTGGCGATTTAAATGCATCAAAGTGTTGACTATTGTATTTAAACGTGCGGTTGCCCCGGTATAATTTATATTCAAAGTAAATACAAACTTCGTTTACTATTGGTATGCCATTTTTTTGTTTAGCGCCTGCAATTTCGATAGCCGTAATTAAATTTTCTTTACCATCTGTTCTAATAATGCCAATAGGCAGTTGCGAACCAGTTAGTATTACCGGCTTAGCCAAGTTTTCTAACATAAAACTTAAAGCACTGGCAGTAAAGCTCATGGTATCGCTACCGTGCAATATAACAAAACCATCAACGCTTTTATAATTTTTTTCGATAATTTGTACCAACTCAATCCAAACTGTGGGATGCATATCGCTACTATCTATAGGCTTTTTAAAGGATATAGACGATAATTCAATTTCAAATTTATTAAGTTCTGGTACTTGTTCTTTTAAGCTTTTAAAATCAAAAGGTTTTAATTCACCGGTACGTGCATCCTGCATCATACCAATTGTACCGCCGGTGTAAATTAAAAGTACTTTAGATTTTTTTCGGTTCATTATTTTTATAAATTTTTAAAACAGAGTTAAGTGTAAAAGAGTTCACAGGGTTTGTAAAAATACTTTGTGAACGCTCTTACTCTTTTTACTCTGTATTAAAAAATGATGAGGATTTTTAAAACGGTAAATCGTCGTTATCGTCTGTGTTGGCAGTAAATACAGGAGAAGTTGTTGTACTGATTGTATTTGAGGTTTGATTTGTATTTTGGGTAGTTTGACCGCCATTGTTGCTGCCTTGTAAACGTTCAATGCGCCAAGCCTCTAGTGTATTAAAAAATTTAGTTTCGCCTTGCGGACTTTTCCACTCACGACCACGTAAATTAAATTGAACTTTTAATTCTTCACCTTCGTTAAATTGGTCTAAGGTTGCACATTTGTCTTGCGTTATTTGAAAATTAACGTGTTGCGGATAAGGTGTGCTTGCTTCGGTGGTTAATACAAAATCGCGTTTTGTAAAACGATCGCTTACTTTTTGGGTTTCAAATTTTACTTTAAGTGTTCCTACTACTTCCATGGTATATATGATTTTAATTGTTACAAGATTATATGATAGTTAAATTACAGAAAATAATTTATAATTCCAAAATAAATATAGAGAGAGTTATTGATAAGTTTTTGACAGGTATATTAAGAAAAACAGGATACTTATTGAGATTTATTTTCACTACTAACTCCAATAGCGGTATACACAATATCCACCGTACTGCGTTGCGATTTTGCTCCCTTTTTTGGAGCATTTGAGGTAATAGTAATTAAATCTCTTGCTTTTCTGTTAAGTATAATAAACATTTCATCACTCCGTTCTTGTGAATATTTTTTATATTCCGCTTTTTCGTAATAGCATAAAACCTGCACATCTACATGTTTACCTTTTAAAGTTTTGCCCAGGCGCCAACTTTAGCCTCATTGCTATCTAAAGTTTTTGTTTGCAAACCTTGATAATATAAGTGAAGTGTGTCGGTTTGCGACATACTAGGGTATGCAAATAGTGTTATAATTGATAAAAGTATCAGTACTTTAAAATTTGGTTTTGAAGGGGAATACTTTTTCATTGAAAATAATTTATAAGTTAATATCTACGTTAAATGTAAAAACTTTTTTCAAGAGGCAAAATTTTGTAAATTTTATATATTATTTGTGAAATAATCTCAAAAAATTATAATAACACCATCCAAGCCTCTTTTACTTTATTAGTATTTAAAAGGCTTTGAGCGTATAAATGTTGCTCGGTTACGTTTATGAATGTTTTTAAGGTTTTTTTAAATTCACTAATTTCTTCGTTGTTAGGTAAAGCCTCAATACTTCCCAAAAGTCCTAAATTATTACCGGTTAAAATACTGCTATTTTTAATTTCTAATGGAATAGCATCAAAACCAATTCCAATGCTGGTAATTGGTTTTTGCACTTCAAATAGTGCATCACCATTGGCCCGGCAGTACCAATTATCGCCCATGCGCGCTACTAAATCTATTTTATGTGTGTTTATTTGATTGGCTTCGTTTAAAATGCTTTCGTCAATATGAATTTTAATAATTTCACAAATTACCAAATTACCTGCGCCACCCGATTTTCCTAATTCTTTTACTTCAATTACATTGCATTCCAATTGCACAGGGCTTTCTTTTACACGAAACGGTTTTACCAAATCGGAAGCTAATTGTGTGAAGCCTGCTTTTTCAAATTCATTAACTTCTTTTGCAAAAGGACTACTCGCTAAGCTTGTTTGGTGTACCATATTGTAAGTAACAACATTAATTACACATTCCGGAACCTCCAAAACATTAAGAAGTGTGTCTTTTGCAGCGCCTGTTCTACCGCTATATGCAGGAGAGAAGATAGCAATTGGCGGATTAGTAGAGAAAATATTAAAAAAACTAAAGGGCGCTAAATTTGGATTTCCATTTTTATCAATGGTACTCGCAAAGCAAATGGGGCGAGGGGCAATTGCATTTTGTAAATACTTTTGTAATACAGGTATGGTAAGGTCTTTGGGGTTTAAAGAAAGCATTTGATAAGATTTTTAGATTATAAAAATAAGAAAAAATAGTTCAATTAGTCGCTACAGATTTTGCTGATTGAACTGATTTAACTTTTAACTGTTGAAATTATTATTTTACATCATGCATGTAATCCGCGGCAATTTTACTAAAACTTTCTATTCAGCTCCCGTTCCACATCACGTTTTTTAATATCGTCGCGTTTATCGAATAATTTTTTACCTTTTGCCAAAGCAATATTTAGTTTTGCAAAACCTTTTTCGGTAATGTATAATTTTGTGGGAATAATGGTTAAACCCTGATCTTTAATTTTTTTTAAAAGTTTGTTTAATTCTTGTCGGCTCAATAGTAATTTGCGCTCCCTTAGTGGTTCGTGGTTATAAAACGATGCTTCGGAATATTCAGTAATGTGTAAGTTTTTAACAAACAATTCGTCGTTTTTAAAATAACAATAACTGTCGCTCAAACCTGCTTTACCTTCGCGAATAGATTTTATTTCGGTGCCTCGCAATACCAAACCAGCCGTTAATTGTTCTAAAAATTGGTAATCAAATTTGGCTCGGCGGTTTTCTATATTAACAGTATTACTTATCTTCGGCACAACTCAAAGGTACAAAAAATATGGCAATTATACAATTAATACCAGCTACAACTAATGATATTAGCACTATTAGCGCCTTAGCTACAGCTATTTGGAATGATTACTACATGGCAATTATCGGACAAGCTCAAGTAGACTATATGTTGGAAATGATGTATAGCAAAGAAAGTATAACTGAACAAATAGAGATAAAAAACCATAGTTTTTATGTAATAAAAAATGTAGACGATGCTATAGGATTTATTTCGATTAATAAAGTGGCGGAAAATGAATGGTTTTTAAATAAATTTTATATTCTCCAAAATACCGCTACCAAAGGAATTGGGAGCCGTGTATTTAAACAAATAATAGCTGTGCATCAACCCAAAAAAATAACATTAACTGTAAATAGAAAAAATTTTAAATCGATAAATTTTTATTTTAAAAATGGTTTTAAAATTAAAGAAGTTAAAGATTTTGATATTGGTAACGGGTTTGTAATGAATGATTTTATAATGGAGTGGGTGGCTTAATTTTAAACTACAGCAATTTTAATACCCATTGCAAATAAAATAATTATAACACCGCCAACAATAATTCGGTAAACACCAAACCATTTAAAACCGTATTTATTTAAAATACCAATAAATGTTTTAATGGCAATTAAAGCCACTATAAATGCTACCGTGTTACCAAAGGCTAATAATTTAATTTGGTGTGATGTAATATTTATTCCTTCTTTGTAAAAATCTAATAATTTTTTGGCAGTTGCCGCTAACATTGTTGGTACAGCTAAAAAAAACGAAAACTCAGCCGCCGTTTGTCGCGTTAACTTTTGTGTCAAACCTCCAATAATGGTACTGGCGCTTCGGCTAACACCCGGAAATAATGCCAAACATTGAAATAAACCAATTTTTAAAGCTTTTAAATAAGTAATATCTTTTTCATCATTTATGGTCTGATTTTTAAACCATTTATCTACAAATAATAAAATTACTCCGCCAACAAATAATGCAATTGCAACGCCAAATACGTTTTCCAGTTGCGCATCAATCCAGTCGCCCAACACTATGCCGGCAATAGCGCAGGGAATAAATGCAATTACCAATTTTACATAAAAATTTATACTTTTAAAAAAGCGTTTAAAATATAAAACTACCACGCTTAAAATAGCGCCAAGCTGAATAGCAATTGTAAATAATTTTACAAAAGGTGTAACTTCCATTCCTAAAACGGCGGTAGTAATCATCATGTGTCCGGTAGATGAAATAGGTAAAAATTCGGTTAAACCTTCAATAACAGCTATAATAAATGCTTGTAGATATGTCATAAATGATTTTTAATTTATAAATTTTCGTTGTTTTTTTTATACCACTTATTAAACAGCCAATAAAATAATAACAAAAAAATTATAGAAGAAATTAAAATTACAATAGTTTGGTTGCCAGTTGGCCTAACATTTCTGTTTTCAGCGGCATTTTTTGTGGCTACCAATAAGCGGTGCGAACCTAATTTTTCCCGTAAAAATTTTACTTCATCGTAGTAATCGTTACCATAAGTTACGGTATAAAAATCTTCTTTTTCGTTTTTAAAAAATTTTCTACTCCTACTACACCAATCCATCAATGCGTTATCAATTTGTTTGTGGCGGGTATATATTAACCACTCTTCGCCTTCGTTAAATTTTAAGGCGCATTCAATTCCACATTCAAATAGCACTTTAAACTGCTTGGTAGCATTGCCTTTATAAAGTTCTTCTACTTCAAAAATGGCTTCTCCAAAATTTTGATTACAGTTTTTAACTGAAATTATTTTGCCTTTAAAAATTATTTCGTATTTGCTACATTCTTCTATACTTAACAGTGTAAGCGGACATTGGCAGCCCTTTGTATAAAAACTAATACAATTAAACAGTAAAAAAAATAAAAGTATTTTGAAATTTAATTGCAAAAATTGTAGTAAAGAGTAGTCCCACTTGGACTCGAACCAAGGACCTACGGTTTAGAAAACCGTTGCTCTATCCAGTTGAGCTATGGGACCAAAAACTTATTTTTAAGGTTGTAAAGATAAAAAAATAAATTATTTTAACAATTATAATTATTTTAGCGTTTTAGCGTTATATCTATTTTGCAATTATCCGTTATTATAGTTAATTACAATGTTAAGCACTTTATTGAGCAGTGTTTGTACTCGGTATATAAATCGTTAAAACAAATTGATGCCGAAGTGTTTGTGGTAGATAATAATTCGGTTGACGGTTCGGTAGCTTTAATCAAGCAAAAGTTTCCTCAGGTTAAGTTAATTGTAAATACTGTAAACACAGGGTTTGCTGTTGCTAACAACCAAGCTATTAAATTGGCAACGGGTAAGTATATTTTATTGCTAAATCCTGATACGGTGGTTCAGGAAGACACCTTTGAAAAAACTTTGGCATTTATGGAAACCGACCAAACTATTGGTGGATTAGGTATAAAAATGTTAGACGGTAAAGGCAATTTTTTACCGGAAAGTAAGCGCGGTTTGCCCACACCTTCAGTGGCGTTTTATAAAATTTTTGGACTTTCGAGGTTATTTCCCAATTCAAAAAAATTTGGGCAATATCACTTAACTTATTTAGATAAAAATAAAAATCATGAAATTGCCGTTTTAAGCGGGGCTTTTATGCTAATGCGAAAAGACTTGTTAGATAAAATTGGTTTGTTAGACGAAACTTTTTTTATGTACGGCGAAGATATTGACTTAAGTTATCGCATTACGCAAGCCAAGTACAAAAATTATTATTTTGCCGATAGTAGCATTATTCATTACAAAGGCGAAAGCACTAAAAAAAGCAGCGTAAATTATGTTATAGTATTTTATAAAGCTATGGCAATTTTTGCAAAAAAACATTTTAGTCAAAGTAATGCACGTACCTTTAATTTTTTAATTCATTTAGCCATTTATTTGCGTGCATTTATAGCAATTGCGGCGCGTTTTATTAAACTTTGGTTTTTTCCGGTAATTGATTTTGTGTTAATTTTAGTGGGTTTATATACTTGTAAAACCGTTTACGAGGTTAATTTTAAAAGTTTGTATCCAAACTTTTACTCAAGAGAAATTTTAAATTTATTTTTTCCGCTCTATACATTAGTGTGGATGTTTTTTACCTATTTAAGTGGTGGTTACGACGTTCCATTACGTTTAAGGAAACTGATAAGAGGCGTGTTTGCAGGTACTGCCTTTATTTTAATTTTATACTCGTTATTGCCTGAATATTATCGTTTTTCAAGAGCCTTAATTTTAATTGGTTCTGCTTGTACTTTATTTATTTATTTAGGAACACGTTTTTTATATCATATCTTAAAAATTAAAAAATTTAAGTTAGGTAATGTAAACGTAAATGCCCGAATTGCCATAATTGGAAGTGAAGTAGAATTTAACCGTGTAAATAGTTTATTAAAACAAACACATTTAAATCCTGAATTTACAGGCTTTATCAGCAACGAAAATAACGGGGTAAAAAACGAAAATTACATTGGGCATTTTCATCAAATAGACGAGGCGATTGATATACACCAATTAAACGAAATTATTTTTTGTGCACGTGATATTTCGTCACAAGAAATTATTAGCAAAATGGTAACGCTTGTAACAAAAGGTATTGAATTTAAAATTGCTCCGCCCGAAAGCTACAGCATTATTGGAAGTAATAGCATTGATACCGCAGGTGATTTGTACGTAATAGATGTAAACAATGTTGGCAGACCTGAAAATAAACGTAAAAAACGGTTGTTGGATTTAAGCCTAAGTGGATTTTTTCTGTTATTTTTTTGGATATTTATTTGGATACAAAAAAATAAATTAAATTTCATTTCAAACTGTTTTAGAGTAGTGTTTGGTGTTTATTCATGGGTGGGTTATGGTAAAAATCCGCGGAAAGATTTGCCAAGTATTCGCCCGTCTGTTTTAACGCCAAGCATTAATATATTAAATGACGATCAATTAAATAAATCGTTTTTAAATTACGCTAAAGACTATAAAATTGAAAACGACTTAAAAATCATCTACAAACAACTAAAAAACTTAGGCAAATAAATGTTAAATAGGTTGTACAGTTTTTGTTTAACTCAAATAAATAATTCAACTTTAATAAAATTATTTTTATGAAAAAGATTGGTGTATTATTTATTGTGTTGTGCTCGATTTTTAGTTTAAAATCGCAAACACAAAATCCTGTAAATTGGCAAGCTACATACAAAAGTATTTCGGCTAGCGAAGGCGAAATTATTATTACTGCAAGTATTGAAAAAGGTTGGCATACCTATTCGCAAAAAGAGTCGGATGCGGGTCCAATACCAACATCCTTTAAATTTGATGCAAATAAAAATTATCAATTAGTTGGTAAAACCGAAGAAAGCAATTCGCACGAAGAATTTGTTAAAGCTTTTGAGGCAAAAATATTTGTATTTAAAGATAAAGCCGAGTTTAAGCAAAAAGTAAAAATTATAAGTACCGGCAAATTAGATATTACCTTAAAAGTAGATTTTATGTGTTGTAACGACGCCATGTGTTTACCACCAAAAACAATTACATTAAGTGTAAAAGTTAAATAATAATATTATTTTTACCCAATTAAAACGATTTAATCCCCCTATTTTTTTTTAGATGAAAAAACTATTTTTATTATTTTTATTTTTTACACTTAAAATTACAGCTCAAGAAACGCCTGTTACTTGGCAATTTGAAACAAAAAAAGTTTCGGAATGTGAATACGATTTAATTTTTAAAGCAGCTGTAAAAGAAGGATGGCATTTGTATTCTCTTAAAAAAACCGAAGGTGATGGTGCGCCCAACCCAACTTTTTTTAAATTTAATAAAAGTAAAGATTACGAATTAGTTGGCGCGGTAAAAGAAAGCAAAACTAAAAGTGATTTTGATAAAGATTTAGAATTAACTACTATTTACCACGAACACACAGGCACATTTACACAACGTATAAAGTTATTAAGCCCGGGTTCTATAAAAATTACTGGAAAGTATGAGTTTCAAACCTGTAGTAAAGGCGTATGTGTTTTTCCACCACCGGATAAATTTAGTTTTGATGTGCAAGGCTCGGCATCCTGTCAAATAAGCGCTGTAGCGACTGAATCCAATGTATCAACCACAAATTGCCAATGCGATACGCAAGCAATTTTAAATTTAAAAAATAATACAACAACAGCCAATTTACCCGAAAACAAGATAGATAGCACCTCAAACACTGCCCAGGCGCAAGTTTCCCAATCACCCGAAACAATTAATAAAGGCGAGTGTAATCCATGGAATACTTTGATAATTGGCTTAATTGCGGGCTTTGGTGCCGTTTTAATGCCCTGTATTTACAGCTTAATTCCATTAACTGTTTCTTTCTTTTTAAAACAAAGCGGTAGTAGAGCTAAAGGTATTCGAAATGCAGTTTTATATGGTTTATTTATTATTTTAATTTTTGATATTTTAACAATGGGTATCACCGTTGTTTTTGGTCCCACAGCCCTTAGTAATATAGCAACAAACACTTGGTTAAATATATTTTTCTTTTTATTATTTGTTGTATTTGCTCTCTCGTTTTTTGGTTTATTCGAAATAACATTACCAAGCAAATTTGCTAATAAATTAGACGCCAAAGCCGATAAAGGAGGGATTATTGGTTTGTTTTTTATGGCGGCAACGCTTGTAGTTGTTAGCTTTAGCTGTACCGCAGGGTTTATGGGAGGTTTAATTACAGCGGTTGCCAAAGGCGAAGGTTATCTTTGCCCAATTGTAGGTTTTACAGGTTTCGGCACAGGTATTGCGTTGCCGTTTATGTTGTTTGCATTTTTTCCATCGTGGTTAAAAAATTTACCAAAATCAGGTGGATGGATGACGACATTTAAAGTTGTAATTGCTTTTATAGAATTAGCTTTAGCTATTAAGTTTTTAGCAAATGCCGATAACGTAAATGCATGGGGCTTTATAAAACGCGAAGTATTTATCGCTTTATGGATTGGAATTTTTGGAATGTTATCGTTGTATTTAATTGGGGCATTTAGAACTTCTCACGATGATCCGCCATCACATTTATCGGTAGGTAGAATTTTATTTGCAACTATTTCATTAAGCTTTACAATGTATTTAATTCCAGGGTTATGGGGCGCTCCATTACGCATAATTGCTTCGTTTCCACCACCACATCATTATTCTGAATCTCCATCGGGTTTTGGTGGGCATGGTTCCGAAAACTCAATCAATAATTCTTCTTCCAATAGTGAAGAGGGTAAATTAGAAGCCTTGAGAGTAGTTGGACCCGAAGGATTAATGTTATTTAAAGATGATTACGATAACGCGTTAAAATATGCAAAATTAGTGAACAAGCCATTGTTTGTTGACTTTACTGGTAATGCCTGCGTTAATTGCCGTTTAATGGAAAACAATATTTGGAGTAAGCCAAATGTTTTAAAATATTTAAAAAACGACGTTGTAATTGTTTCTTTATATGTAGATAGTAAAGTTGATTTACCTAAAGCCGAACAAAAAGAAGTGTTTTGGTTTGGCAAAAATAGAACTTTGGAAACCTATGGAGAAAAATGGGGCTTTATGCAAACAACCAAATATAATAGCAGTTCGCAACCACAGTATGTTTTGGTAGATGCTAACGAAAAAACAATTAGTGATGGTACAAAAGGTACTGAATTAGATGAAGCGATTTTTGCCGATTGGTTAGCTAAAGGAGTTAGTAATTATAAAAAAAAATAATCTTAAAACAACAAGGTATTTTTAGAATCAAGTGTGGGTGGCTTTTTATTAATTTTTAGTTTTTTGTCTAATTCTGTTATTTCGCTTAATTGCTGTTTAACTTTGGTTGAAATTACCTGTATTAGTGGCTGTAAATTTTTTTGGTTGTAACTTCTTATTAAACCTTTATTAAAATGATATCCGTCGGCCTTACTGAACTATGGCGCTCTCAACACCGTATAACACATATTTTAAACCATTATTAATTACTTTGAAGGCACCTAATTCTTGTTTACTTCCTTTATAAAATGTGTAATATTCCTCAAATTTAAAAAGTGCAGATAATAGATTTTAGTTAAAGTTTTGCAAGATTTTTTTAGTTAAGGAATATTTATTTTTTACCAAAAATAAAACTTAGTAATAAGGTACAAAAAAAAATCCCGTTTTAAATTAAACGGGATTTTTTTATTACAAATTTATTTTAAGAATTTATCAAAAGTTTAAATCCTTTGCCATGTATATTAATAATCTCAACTTTATTATCGTCTTTTAAATATTTACGAAGTTTTGCTATGTAAACATCCATACTTCTGCCATTAAAATAATTATCGTCGTGCCAAATAGATTTTAAGGCAAAATTTCTGTCTAACACATCATTTTTATGTACACATAATAAACGTAACAACTGGCTTTCTTTAGTAGTTAATTTTTGCTCAACACCATTGTGCTGCAGCAATTGCTTTTCTGAATTAAATTGGTAAGTGCCAATTTTAAAATTAACTTCATCGCTTTCGCTACTTCGAACTTTATTGCTACGGCGCAACACGGCAGTAATACGCGCCAATAATTCTTCCATGCTAAATGGCTTGGTAATATAATCGTCGGCACCGGCACTAAAGCCTTCAATGGTGTCTTCTTTCATACTTTTAGCTGTTAAAAATATAATGGGTACGTTTTTATTTGCAACTCTAATTTCTTTAGCAAGTGTAATTCCATCTTTAATTGGCATCATTACGTCTAATAATAATAAATCGAACGAACCTTTAAAAAACACATCGCCACCTTTGCTACCATCTTCCGCTAGTTTTACTTCAAAGCCTTTAGCTTCTAAGTAATCAAGCAACAATGGACCTAAACTTGGGTCGTCTTCAACTAATAATATTTTTGTTTTAACAGTTTCCATAATTTTTATAATTAGTAAATTATTAATTAAAGGTAAGCACTTACTGTACCAATTTAACAGTTTTAACATTAATTTACAATTAAATTTTTGTTTGGGGTAAATTAAGTTAAAGTTTAATGAGAAATTGCAAAGACGCAGAGATTTTTTTGAAATTATAAATAATGTTTAACTTTCTGCCAAATTTTAATTTATGCAATCAATTATAGAGCAAGCCTGGGAAAACAGAGAGTTATTAAAAGATAAAGAAGTTGTAAAAAAAATACACGCTGTAATTAATTTGTTGGATAAAGGACAATTGCGTGTAACAGAGCCCAAAGCTGATGGTACTTGGCAGATAAACGATTGGGTAAAGAAAGCGGTTATTTTATACTTTCCAACAATGCCAATGCAAATTATGCAGGAGGGTCCGGAACAATATTATGACAAAATACCGTTAAAGTTAGGTATGCAAGAGGCTGGCATAAGAACTGTACCAGGTTCGGTAGTACGTTACGGTAGTTACCTGGCAAAAGGTGTAATTTGTATGCCGAGTTTTGTAAATATTGGTGCATATATAGATAGTGGAACAATGGTAGACGCTTGGGCTACAGTAGGGAGTTGTGCTCAAATTGGAAAAAATGTACATTTAAGCGGTGGAGTAGGTATTGGAGGCGTTTTAGAGCCGGTGCAGGCAGCACCTGTTATTATTGAAGACAATTGTTTTATTGGTAGCAGATGTATTGTTGTTGAAGGTGTAAGAGTGGGTAAAGAAGCAGTGTTGGGTGCCAATGTGTGCCTAACCATGAGTACAAAAATAATTGACGTTACGGGTGAAAAACCAGTTGAAACAAAAGGCTATGTGCCAGAACGGAGTGTAGTAATACCCGGTAGTTATACCAAACATTTTAGCGCAGGCGATTATCAAGTGCCTTGTGCTTTAATTATAGGTAAACGCAAAGCAAGTACCGATTTAAAAACAAGTTTAAACGATGCTTTAAGAGAGCATAACGTGGCTGTATAAAACAAAGTGTAAAATATTTTTTTAAACAACGATGGCTTTTAATAGTAATACTTACTATTATTAGTGTGTATTACTTTATTAGTTCGTGTTATATAAATACCTCGAATGATGGTAGTCATTACGCTTTGGTTAGCGCCATAATTAATAAACATACGGTAGTTATAAACGATTACATAAATTATACAGGTAAGGTAGATTATGCGTTAAAAGATGGGAAGTTTTATTCAGACAGATTGCCGGGAAACGCTTTTTTAATGATGCCATTTTTTGCTTTTGGAAATTTATTGGAACTTTTACACTTAAATTCACTAAGTAATCATATACCGATACAAGAGGTAACCGTAATTTTATTGCCAAATATTTGCGGAGTACTTGGGGTATTATTTGTTTTTTTATTTTGTATGTATTTTAAATGTTCATATAAAATGTCCGCTTTTTTAGCTTTAATTTATGGTATTTGTACTTTAAATGTGCAGGAATCTACGCATGTTTTTTCGCACGCCCCATCTATGTGTTTTGTATTAATGGCTTTTTATTTTTTAATAATTGCTCCAACTATTTATCATAAACATTTTTACATTTTTGTTTTTTTATTGTCATATAGTTCAATTGTTGAATTGCAAAACTGCCTATTTTTTTTACCTGCCATTTTATACATTGTACAATCAAAAAAAATCGATTTTAGTTTAGTTTCAAAAAACATAAAAGCATTAGGGTTTTCGGCAGTTTTGTTTTTAGGAACTATTTTAATTTTAATTGCTTACAATTATATAGCCTTTGGCGAAATTACGCTGAAATCAAATAAATATAATCCTGAATTTCCAGAAGAGCAATCATTTCTAACGTCATTATCCGGGGATTTTTTACCAGGTTTGGATTTTTTATTTACTAATTTTTTAAATAACGAGGTTTGGCTTAATTGGGAGTTAGGCGGACAAAATAATATACCGGGTTTATTTATAACTTCTCCTATTTTAATACTTTCAGTTTTTGGATTTATTTTATTTTTTAAAAAATTTACCAAAGAAGCGATTTTATTTTTTTTTATTTTTTTAATAAATGTTTTAATCGCAGCATTTCATAAAACTGTTTTAACACGGCATATTTTTACAATTACCCCTTTTTTATTTATACCTATTCTGTTTTTTTTAAAATTCATTAAAGAGCTTAAAATTAAATTAATTTCTTATTCTTTTTATGCGTTATTTATATTTTTTGCTTGTTATAGTTGTTGCAGAGTGTTTTATGTAACACATACGTATTGGGGCAGGAATATGAATAATGTTTTACCGTTTATTAAAGAATTTAAAATTTACCTGCTTTTTTTAGGTTTTATAGGTATACATACTTTTTTAGGTTTAAAAATTAAATCTACTTTTTTCAAACTAAAAAACTAACATTTTAATTGTGATAAAATTATTGAAAATACTGCTCTAACCATTTTAAAGCCGCCACCTTATCATTAAAAAATTTTGTTGGTCTTTGTGGCGTTGCAAATTTTAAATAAAAATTAGCTAAAATTTTTTGGCTTAACGAATTTAGTACGAATACATCTGCCATTGAAAAAGGGTTGTTTTCATTTTTTGATATATATTTCATCAAATCTAAATTAGTAGTTGCGTTTGGCGAACATAATACCATAACTGGTAATTTTATACCCCCAAATTCTTTTTGAAATTGAATTAATTGAGTTAAATCATCTACATTAAATTCTACATCATCATTAATTGTAACCAAATAATATTTTTGATTAATAATTGTAATTGAAAATGTATTTGTTTCTTTAATCAATTATTTTTTCGGAAATTAGTTGATGTAATTGCTTTTTTTCATCTTTATACATAGTAATAATAAAAGCATCTTTTATTTTACTTTTTTGAATAATTTCAAGTAGTGCAAGTGCTTCATTGTACGTTTTGTAATTACCCATTGTAAAACGAGTTATAAAATCATTATCCGTCTGCCTTATTATTTTTGGCAAACCAATTGCCAAACTATAACTAAAGTTTTCAAATAGTTTAAATGCTCCAACTTGTACTTTAAAACTTAAATTCTCTTTGGTATAATTACCAAATTTATTAGCAAATAATTGTTTGTCAAAATCATTGTTTTTATTAATTATATTTTGAATAGACGTTTGCAACTCGCTTATTTTTTTATCGTAAGTTGGAGTAATAAAATCGGCATACACATTTAGTGTTAAAAACGAATCAACACTTTCGGTAGTAATTTCAATTATTTGTGGCGGAAATTTATTTACGATTATTCTTATTTCATAATCGTCGCCAGCCGGTAAATTTGATAAAAATTTACCTGATTGTTTATTGGCATTTATTTTAATGTTATACTTTTTATTTTTTAAAATTGAATAAATTTCAATTTCGGCTTCGGTAGGTTTATTATCAACCGTTACAAAACCTTCTAATTGTACAAGTGAAATTGGTTTGCCTGGTATACCGGGCTCAACACTATATATATCCTGCTCGCCTTTACCACCGTGTTTGTAAGAAGAATAATAGCCTTTTTTTCCATCGGCACGAACTGTAAAGTATTTATCATCATTGTAGGTATTTATAGGTGAACCTAAATTATATGGTGCTTGCCAATTATTATTTTTTAAATCGCTTCTAAATACATCATAACCTCCAATGCTATTATTGTTATTAGATGAGAAAAATAAAATACGTCCGTCTGCAGTTACGAAAGGTGCGTCTTCGTCAAACTTAGTATTAATTGTAGCTCCCAAGTTTTTAATGTTACCCCAAGTATTTTCTTTTAGTTTTTCTGCGCCGTATAAATCTTTTCCGCCAAAGCCTCCTTTACGTTCACTTACAAAAATTATTTTATTTTCATTTGGCATAAAACAGGCACTGCCTTCCCAAGCAGTTGTATTTAAACCATCTTGTAGTATGGGCTGTGACCATACATCCCCCACTAACTTACTTAAATATAAATCGCCATTACCGGTACCTGTGTTTTTATAAATAAATAATTGTGTGCCATCAAAGCTAAGGCTCACAGCTGCATCGTGGCTAATTGTATTTAAATTATCAATACTTTTAGGTATGCCCCAAAGGGTATCATTTAATTTAGTTGAAATAAAAATATCTTCAAAAAATAATTCAAAATTTGTTGAGGTAGTTATTTTTTTTGCTTTCAAAATTTGTTTAGCGCCTTTACTTTTTTCGCCACGATAAGTGTATATTAATATGCTTTCGTTACTGGGTATTAAAGCACAATATTCGGCACCATTGGTGTTTATAGGCTTACCAATATTTTTTATCGCCACCGAACTTTTTTTGTTTTTTAATGAGTTTAGTATATTACACTGATTAATGCGGTAATTAATTTCTTTTATAAATTTAGGTTGTTTAATAACTTTTAACTCTTGTTTTTTTAATTCAATTTGGTAATTTGAAATGGCATTAGATACGCTATCGTTTTTTTGATAAGCGTATGCTAAATCAAAATAATAACCATCTATTTTTTCGGCATCGTATTTTACTTTTAAAATAGCAGCAATCGCTTTTTCATAATTATCTACATCATAACTGTAGCAAATACCTAATATATATTGCAAATAATTATTTTTTAAATTAGCTAATGATACTCTTTCTAGGTTGGGGATTGCCTCTACAAAATGATGTTGTTCTATTTTTAATTTACTAATATTAAAGCGAATAGCGTCGCTATCATTTAAACCCTCACTCGCATTTTCATAGATGAATGGATTTATTTGGGCGATAGAATTATAAAATAATACTACCAATATTAATATTGTAATTTTTTTAATAAACAAAATAAAAAATAGTTCGATTAAAATTAAACAAAAAATTATAATATACGTAACTAAATTATTAAATAGAGTTAGCGCATTTTAGTACCTTTGAAGTATGAGTAATGCCGAATGGTTTAAAGATTGGTTTAATTCGCCCTATTATCATTTACTTTATAATAATAGAGATGAAACAGAAGCAGATTTTTTTATTACCAACCTTTGCAATTTTTTAAAATTAAGCTCAGGCTCAAAAATTTGGGACTTAGCGTGTGGAAAAGGCAGACATTCGAAAGCATTAAATAAAAAAGGTTTTACTGTAGTTGGAACCGATTTATCAAAGCAGAGTATTAGCAACGCTAATTTAAGCAGCAATGTTAGCTTAGATTTTTTTGTGCACGATATGCGCGCACCTTTTCGTATTAATTATTTTGAATCGGTATTTAATTTATTTACAAGCATTGGTTATTTTGAAAATTTTAAGGATAATTTTTTAGTTTTTAAAAATGTAGCGCAAGCCCTAAAACCAAACGGGTATTTTGTTGTAGATTTTTTTAATGCAAATAAAGTTTGTAGCGTCTTAAAACCAAATTATTTAGAAAAAAGAGATAATATTGATTTTAAAATTACCAAACAAATTATAGATAAAACAATTCATAAACGAATAGAATTTACTGCCGAAAGCAAACATTATTTTTTTGAAGAAACGGTTTCACTCTTAACTAAAACCGACTTTGAAAATTTCGCAAAGCAAAGCAACTTAAATTTAGTAAATACATTTGGTAGTTATAATTTAGATGAATTTAACTTGGAAACATCTGATAGATTAATTTTAATATTTAAAAAATAAATTTCTGAATACTTTATTAGCAATATTTGGTTTAATGGCGCCTATTTTATTAGCGGGAGGTGTGGCCTTATTTATTAAAATTAATCAAACAAATTTACGTTTGTTATTGGCATTAAGTGCAGCCTATTTATTTTCAATATCTATAATGCATTTATTACCTGAGGCTTTTGCACAACAAGAAGTAAAACAAATAGGCTTATACATTGTTTTAGGATTTTGTTTGCAATTAGTAATTGATACGTTTAGCACTGGAATTGAACATGGACACGTTCACTTACACAGTAGTAGTTGCAAAACGCATTTACCGTATGGTATTTTAGTTGGCTTAATGCTACATTCTTTTTTAGAAGGATTACCCATTTATAATGCCAATGCAGTTTCACAGGCTACATATATAAATTATCAATTAATTTTAGGTTTAGCTATTCACAATATTCCTATTTCAATAGCTTTTATTTCGTTATTGCGCGAACATAATTCCAATAAACAAAAAATATTTTTATTATTAATTCTTTTTTCAATTATGACACCCTTAGGATATTTGGCAAGCTATGCTTTACATACGTTTGGTTTAACGGCTTACCACTATTTTAGCCAAATTGCTTTCGCATTGGTAATAGGTATTTTTTTACATATTTCAACTGCTATACTATTTGAAACCAGCGAACATCATAAATATAATTATGCAAAAGTGGCGATGATGGCATTGGGTATAATTTTAGCATATTTAATAAGTTAATGCAGTCAACTTTTTTTGTAGATGTAATAGTTCCCTTAGGTGTTCCCAACAAGTACACCTACCGTGTTCCTATCGAATTTGTTGCGGAAGTAGAAGTTGGTAAACGGGTGTTGGTGCAATTTGGCAAAGCAAAAATATATACGGGTATTATTTATAATATCCACAACATTGCACCAAAATTATACGAAGCAAAATACTTAGATGCAGTTTTAGATGAATTACCCATTGTAACACAAACACAGTTAAATTTTTGGGATTGGATAAGCTTTTATTATTGCGCTAACCCGGGAGACGTTATGAACGCTGCCTTACCAGGTGGATTAAAATTAAGCAGCACATCACATATACAATTAAATACTGAATTTAATTTTGAAGAAACCACTCATTCTTTTTTTACAGAGCGCGAACATAAAGTGCTAGACACCCTTCATGCCACGCCAAATATGAGTTTTGATGATGTGATTGTTTTATTGGGGATTAAATCAATACAGCCAATTATTAATAATTTGCTAAAAAAAAACGTAATAATTATTTACGAAGAAGTAAAAGATAAATACAAACCAAAGTTCCAATCATTTATAAAATTAAAAGAAGAATATATAAATGAAGAAAAATTAAGTGGACTTTTATCTCTGCTCGAAAAAAAAGCATTTAAACAAGCCGAAGTAATTTTATATTTTTTAACTCAATTAAAATCAAATAACGAAAAATTAGATGGTTGGTTGAAAAAAACAGAACTTCTAAAAAAATTAGAAAACACGGCTATTATGGCCTTAGTTAAAAAAAATATTTTAATTGAAGAACAATTTGAAGTTGGGCGATTATTGTTTGAAAAAAGTAATTCCACATCTAAAAAATTAAGCGAAGAACAAACGACCGCGTATCAAAAAATTAACCAATCGTTTATTATTAACAAGCCTGTTTTTTTGCATGGTGTTACCGGCAGCGGTAAAACCGAAATTTATATTGAACTCATAAAAGATATTTTAAAACAAAACAAACAAACTCTTTTTTTAATACCTGAAATTGCTTTAACTACCCAATTAATTACTAGGTTACGGGCTGTTTTTGGTGAATTAGTTGGTGTTTACCACTCGCGCTTTAGCGAAAATGAAAGGGTTGAAATATGGAATAATATTTTAAATCAAAATATTGAAGATATTCGTGATGAGTTCAATCGAAGTAATATAAAAGAATATAAAATTATTTTAGGCGCCCGCTCAAGTTTGTTTCTACCATTTAAAAATTTAGGATTAATTATAGTTGACGAAGAGCATGATAACTCCTTTAAACAACATAACCCTAGTCCGCGTTACAATGCCCGAGATGGAGCTTTGTATTTAGCGCATTTACACAATGCAACTATTTTATTAGGAAGTGCTACACCAAGTTTAGAAACCTATTATAATTGCCAACAAGGCAAGTATACCTTAGTTAAATTAAAACAACAATTTGTACAAAGCGGTGGCACTTTAATAGAAGTGTGCGATGTAAAACACTACGAGCATAATCAAGATATGAAAGCGTGTTTAACACCGCCTTTATTTGAAGCAATTAATGTAGCCCTCTTAAAAAAGCAACAAATTATTTTATTTCAAAATAGGCGAGGTTTTGCACCTTATACCGAATGTAAACAATGTGCGCATGTGCCGCACTGTGTACAATGCGATGTAAGTTTAATTTACCATAAACATTCGCAAAAATTAACCTGCCATTATTGTGGCTATACAATTACTCCGCCAAAAGTTTGTTCTGCGTGTGGAAGCAACCAATTGCACTTTAAAGGTATGGGTACCGAAAAAATTGAAGAAGATATTGAAATATTATTTCCTAAAGCAAAAGTGGCACGCATGGATTTGGATAGTACCCGAAGCAAATATGCATACAAACAAATAATTGATGATTTTGAAGGAGGCGCTATTGATATTTTAATCGGCACGCAAATGGTTACAAAGGGCTTAGATTTTAATAACGTAAGTGTAGTAGGTGTTTTAAATGCCGATAGCAGTTTAAATTTTCCTGATTTTAGAAGTTTTGAAAAAGCATTTCAATTAATAACACAGGTTAGAGGTAGGGCAGGTAGAAGTTCTGAAAAAGGAAATGTGTTTATACAAACAACCCAACCGCAACACACTGTTGTTAAACACATACTAGAAAATACACAATCTACTTTTTACACCGAAACGCTGAATGATAGGCTACAACATAATTACCCACCTTTTACACGCTTATTAGAATTAACCGTTATAGGTAAAGAAGTAAACGAAGTAAATCATTTAGCGCAAGAATTAGTTATGTTATTAAAACCAACATTTGATAAAAATATTTTGGGACCTGAATTTCCGCTTGTTTCAAAAATTAAAAACCAATTTTATAAATGTATTTTAATTAAAACAGCACGCAACGAGTCGCCACAAAAAATACGTGAACTAATTTATACAGCTTTAAATCAATTACAAAACTCGTATAAAAATTGGCGGTACAAAATTCAAATAGATGTTGACCCTTTGTAAATTATTTTAAATAAGTTATTTTTATACCTTCCTTTATATTTTTTGTTAAAACTATTTATTACATACTTATTTATTATTACATTTTATTTTTGTAAAGGGCAACAAGCAGCAACTTACACTCAATTTACCTTTAATAAGGCGGGTGTAAATCCGGCGGCAAGCGGTACCGACATTAATCAAAAAATATATTACATATTTGGTATAACTCGAACAGTGATAGGCTTTGATAGAGCTCCAAAACAAAACTTTGCAAATTTTTCGTATACTCTCCGTCCCCCACGCAGTTATCACTTTTGGCAAAATGTTGGGGCTTATGTTGAAACAGACCAAAGTGGTGTAATGTCAAATAATAGTTTTTATGCCAGCTACACGTTTCATCTGTTATTAAATAAAAATAGTATAGCTTCGTTTGGTGTGTTTGCTGGGTTTAGAAAATTTTTAATCAGTTCGCAGTTATTAGATGCGAATGATCCTGTTATTGAAAAAACAAATTTTAATACCTATGCCTATCCCGATATTATACCCGGTTTCAGACTATCAAGTAAAAAATATTTCTTTGATATTTGCGCTCGCCAATTAACTGTAATTCATCAAAAAGATATTATTAAAAAAAATGGTAAACAAATTGGTGGACCGTCTTATTTAAATCCTAATATATATATATCGTATGGCAGATTTATTCCTATTACAAATGATTTTGTTTTACTTCCATCATTTGCTGTAAATAGCGCTATTTTAAGCGCACCGAATATAGATGTAAATGTTATGTTATATTATAATAATTTATTTGGAGTTGGCTTAACAATGAGAAATGTAAATTTTATAGGGGGAGTTTTTCAATTAAAAATTTTAAAAAATTTATCAATAGGTATGGCTTATTCTCATAGTATAAATAAATTAAGTTATGTATCGCCCAATAGTTTCGAAATTATGGCGGGCGTTACACCTATGGGTTTAAATACTAAATTTACAGGCAATAGGTCAATAGCAAAATGCCCTGCAGTCGAATTTTAAAAATATATAATTATGCATAAACATGTTTTATACCTACTAATTTTTTTAAGCAATATTTGCTTTTCTCAAATTTCATTTTATAAAATAAATCCAACCGCTGGTTACAAACCTTATATTATGAGGCTTGATTCTTGTGTTACGGCTAATTATTATAAAGATAGTGCCTTGTATTATAAGGGATTAATTTTATTAAAAAACAATCAAAATGCCGATGCTAAAAAAACATGTGCGTTATTAATTACGTTATTTCCCGATTATTTAGACGCACATTATTTAAAAGGCTTAATTAATTTTTCCGAAAAAAGTTATATAAGTTGTATAGATGAATTTAGCATAGTTATAGAAAAAAACCGCAAACACGTTAAGGCTTTATTTAACCGTTCAACAGCTTTGGGTTTAATAGAAAATTATAATAAAGCTATTGAAGATTTAGATGCCTGTATATCTTTAAAACCTATGTATTCTCAGGCATATTATTCACGAGCATATTGGGAGGAATTTTTAGGTAATCATGTGGCCTCAATCAAAGATTATGAAAATACAATTAACATCGATCCCAAAAATTACGATGCTTATTTAGGTTTAGCTTATATTTATTTAAATCAAAAAAACAAAGTCAAATCTTGCGAAATAATTAATAACGCCATAAAATCAGGTTCGCAAATAGCCGAAGACTTAAAAGAGAATTTTTGTAAATAGTCTATTAAATATCTTTACTTGCAAATGTTAATTAATCATATTGTTAGTTTATTGTTAATAATCATTAGCTAACAATTTATTAACTTTGAAAGAAAATTTAATATCTTACAATATGAAGAACATTTACAAATTATTAACCGCAATGTCTTTTTTGGGATTAGGAACAGGACAGGGCAGTGCTCAGGTAACGTTAAATGCTACAGGAGGTGTTTTAACAGCTACCTACACAAACGTAAATAGTGCCTTTGGGGCAATAAATGCTGGTACACATACTGGTACTATAAACATCTTAATTAATGGTAACACTACAGAAGGTGCATTAAGTTATACGCCAACAGCTTTAGTAGCATCTGGACAAGCAACTGCAAATTATGCAAGTGTTACAATTAAGCCTACTTTAACAGCTACAATTTCAGGGGCTCCTGCCACGGGTTACGGTGTGTTAGAATTAGACGGCGCAGATAATGTAACAATTGACGGAGCAATTTCTGGGACAACTAAAAATTTAACAGTTGCTAATATTAATACTAATACAATAACTGCTACGGCTGTAATTCGCTTATACGGAAAAGTTGCAGGCAGTTTAGGTGCTACTTTTAATACTATCAAAAATTGTATTATTATCGGTAATACTGAAGGAAATGATGGTATTAGTGGTTCTGCGGTTAATAATTCTTATGGTATTTACTTAGGTACAGGAACAGGCTTACTTACATCTAGCGGAACTGGAGACAATTACGACAATAATACCATAAACAATAATACCATTTTAAAAAGCTACATTGGTATTCATATTTTTGGAACAACTAATACTGCAGATAATAATGTTATTTCTAATAATATTATTGGTTCAAATACTGTTGGGCAAACACTTTCATTTGGAGGCATAAACTTAAACGCTATTACATCAAGTACTATTAGTCAAAATCAAATTTTTAATTTAAAAATGGGTAGTACTACCTCCGGCAATAATTATGGTATTCAAATTGCCGGCACTACTTCCAGTTCATTGGCTGTAACTCGAAATAATATAACTGGTGTTTGGCAAACGTCGACTGGTGGTTGGGGTGCTTATGGTATAAACATTACTGGTGGTAGCTATTTCACAATTGTAAACAATACAATTTCTGATATTCAAACTACAAATTATTCAAGCACATCAACAACATATAATGCATTTGGTTTACGTTTTACAGCTGGTACAAATATGCGTGCACATTATAATAGTATCAATATTATTGGAACATATACTTATACAGGATTTACCTCTGCAGCTAGCGCTCCTTTAGTAATTACAAGCACAGCTTTTACAGGTACAATTACAAATAACATTTTTTCGAATACTATGACATCAAATGCAGCTACGCAAGTTTTCGCAGCTATTTGGATGCCTGCATTTGTTAATTATTTGGCGGTTACGATTAATAACAATGGTTATATGGTGCCTTCAAGTGCTGTACACTATGTAGCTAGAGTTGGCACAGGCACATCATATTACACATCTTTAGCCTCTTGGAAACCAATCTCGCAAGTTAGTAATGCTACAAACGATAATGCATCTGCACCGGTTGCAAATATTGGTGGTGCACCGTTTACATCAGCAACCAATTTAACAATTCCAGCTAATACAACTTCTCAAATTGAGTCGGGTGCTGCTTTAGTTGGTGTTTTAGGTACTAATATTGATTTTAATGCCGCTGTTCGTCCTCTAGCTGGCGTTAATCCAAATTTAAACCCCGATATGGGTGCTTACGAATTTGATGGCATTGTTACACCATCTTGTGCGGGTACTCCTGCTGCTGGTTCAATTACTGGTCCTATTTCGTCATGTAACGGTGCCTCAGTTACTTTAAATTTAAGCACTTCTACAAATACTTTATTAGGTATGAGTTACCAATGGGCTACATCAACTGTTAGTGCTGGGCCTTATTCAAATTTAGGTACTTTATTATCTCAAGCTACATCTACAACCGCAATAACTTTATATTTTATTGTAACCAGTAGTTGTTCTATCAGTAGTGGAACAGCTGCTACAAGTGTTTATACTTTAAACTTTGCTCCAAATCCAACTGTTACGGCAGTTAGTAGTGCGTCTGCTATTTGTGCAGGCACAGGCGCAACATTAAGTGCAAGTGGTGCAAGTACTTACACTTGGTCGCCAAATACTGCATTATCATCAACAATTGGTGCAAACGTTATTGCGTCTCCAACAACTAATATTACTTATAACGTAATAGGAACGAGTACAGCAGGTTGTAATGCGAATTCTTCGGTTGCAGTCCTTGTAAATTCACTGCCAACTCTTTTATCTGTTTCAGCGTCCCCATCAGTTATTTGTTCAGGAGCAAGCTCAAGTTTACAGGCTATTGGAACTATGACAAACGTTTATATTGTTAGTTCTATTTCTTATTCAACAATACCTACACCAACAACTGGCGTTACTACTTTATGTAATCTAGGTACTGCAATAACTACGTTATCTTCAGGTACATTAGATGATGGTGGTTGGAATAACTTAAGCATCCCTTTTAGTTTTAACTTTTTTGGAACAGCATATAACTCGTTTGCAATAAGTACAAATGGCTTTATAGTTTTAGGTGCTGGTATTCCTAATACTTACACTGGATATGGCACTACTTTCCCAAATATTGGATCTGGAAAACCGAGTATTGGCATCAATTACAGTGATTTAGATTTTAGAACAGCAGGTGTTATTGAAACATTTACAACAGGAACAGCACCTAATCGTAAATTAGTTATAAATTACACTAACGGACAGTTTTACAGTGGTACAGGTGCTATTAGCACTCAAGGCATATTATATGAAACTTCTAACGTTATAGAGGTACATACATTTACTTCAACTGGAACAAATCCATCAGTAGAAGGTATTCAAGACCCTACAGGAACAATTGCATTTACAGCACCAGGTAGAAATAATGTAACCTTTACAATTGTTTCTTCAGATGCTTACCGTTGGTTGCCAGCTACAGTAAATTATAGTTGGACCCCATCTACGTTTTTGTCCGCAACAAATATTAATAATCCTGTAGCAAATACAGTTACTGCAACTACAATTTACACAGTAGCTTTAACGGCTCCCACTGGTTGTTCTATTACAGCTTCTCAAGTAATTAGTGTTACTCCCGTAGTTTCAGTAAGTGGTAGCTCAGTAGTGTGTGCAGGCTCGTCGGCAACTATAACA
>JAYVGH010000018.1:0-18308 GCA_043772435.1 Bacteroidota bacterium | reverse complement strand
TGAGCAAAGCTGGATGGAGATAGTAAACAATAAAAAATCAAAATATGAAAACTCTTTATTCCCAGAAACTAAGGGGGCTTACTTTTAATTTTCTAAACTTGCGCCTTGATTAGCAAAGGATTGCATAGCATATTATCAAAAAAACTATCTTTAGCGGACAATAATGATTGGATATATCGTCTTCTAAATTAGATTTCGTTGTGGAATCTAAATAAATTTCTATAAGATCAGAAAGGCTTCTCCCGGTTTTGCGGGCATAGTCTTTTGCCTTTTCAATAATTGATTTTTCTATAGTTAATGTTAGCTTAGTTGTCATTACACATGTATTAATGAACAAATACACGAGTGATTTTTGAATCTGAACAACGTTTAAAACGGAACAAAAGTCAGTCCTAACATAAAGTTAAAACGTTGGCTTGGATTGCGTTCCCATCGGTAATAACGTTGATTGGCAATATTGTTTAAGCGTACAAAAAAACTTAGCATTTTACTATAACGGTATTCGGCTTCTAAATTAATATCAGCGTAGCCTTTCAGTTGTTTTGGTTTTAAAACAGTAGCACCATTATCTTGCGCTTGAGTTAAAGCCCATTGGTTGCCTATAAAAAACAAATCGGCGCGGACAATTATTTTACTTTGTAAATTGTAAATACCACTAAAGGTTATATCAAAATCAGGTTTATGATACGCGCGAGTAAGAGTTTTGGGTTTCCACAAATAATAATTACCTTTTGCAATTAAGTTTAATTTTTCTTTGTACTGATATTTTAATTGTCCGCTAATTGTAAGCAATGTAGTATTATCATAAATTACACTGTAGCGGTTATAAATTTGATTTGAACCTCCATAATTCATTACAAAAAAATACATGCTGTCGTGTTGCGCATAGCTTACTTTTGTATCGTAACTAGTGTTACTACTTAAATTTCCTCTTAATCCTAAGTATACATTGTATTTTGTAATTGTGTTTGTATAGCGCAAAGTAGTATCGGCAAAGGGATTAAGCTGTGTTAAACTTCTAAAACTGTTTTTTGTAACGTTTCCTCCGGTAACACCAATGTATGGTATAATAATATTTTCGAACACATTGTAACTTGCATTAATGGTTGGAAAAAAATAAAAACGGGTTTGCGTTTTAAAATTATCCATACTTGCCGTTAATCCAAGGTCAGCATTCCACTTATCACCTTTGGCTTCAAACGAAGGATTAAAAGCCAAAATAATATTATTTAAAGTGTCGTTACTTTGCTTGTGATTATAATAATCGGTTAAAAAATTTAAGTTTAGTTTTTCCTTATTAATAAAAAATGAACCTTGTGCATTTAATTTAATATTATTTTCCGCCTCTCGATTTAAGTTTTGTAAATTATAAAAACCCAGTTGTATGTTATGATTAATATGCGTACTATCAGTATAATGGCTTTGCAACTGCATTTTAGGATTTATAAATTGATAACGTTGTTTGGTAAAATCGTTTTCTAATTTATTAATGGTGGTATCGTACCCATAATAATGAATAACATTACGCTCGTAATTTATATCACCGCTTAAGGTGTGTTTTTTATAAAACTGTTTTGCAAATACATTTACCTCGTTATCGCTAAAACCTCCGTAACCAACATCTTTTAAATGTGTGCTGCTAGAAAAATGTTTTAAATGAGCTCCATAATTATTTTCGCGGCTACGTGTATTGGCAATCCAAAATTCACCGTATGGCATATTATATATTGGACCATAACCCACTTTTAAAAGCGAATGATATAATTTTGGTAAAGGTTCGTTTTGCAATTTAGCAGATTCTATAAGTACTACAGCGTATTTTGGAAACAAAGGAATACTAACAATTCCATACTTAATGTTTTCAATGCGTTTTACGCTATCTTTAATTTCGGGTAAATCGGCATATTTAACAGCATCTTTAGTTGTAGGTACAAAACTACTTGTAGCAACATAATTTAATTCAGTTCCGGTTGATTGTGCTAACGATACTGCTACATAGCCCAAAAACAAAAATAAAATCAACATATATTTAATAGAGCGCTGTTGCTTATTTGTAAGCAAAGCCTCTCTTTTTTTTGTTTGAACTATGTCTATTAAATCGTTCATTTTATTTTGGTTGCTCGGGTGTTATAGTATTTGTTGGCGTTATAGCATTTTTATTTTGTTGTTCTTCTAATAATTTATCAAATAAATCGCCATCAGTTTTTGTTTGATTAAATTCTACTTTCATATTTTTATTTTGCTCTTCAACAGCCACAGCGTTTTTTGCATCTTGTTTTAATTTTAATTCGACTAAACGTTTTTTGGCTTCATCAATAAATTCTTGTTTTGGTTTACTATCAATTACAGTTTGTAAAATAACTTTTGCATTCTCGATATCATTAGTGGCGATATAAGCATCCGCTAACAGTAGCATGGCTTTATTATTCCAATCATCATTACTGTATTCGTAACTGATTAATTTATTTATTGTTTTTTCAACCTCTTTATACTCTTGTTTTATAAATTGAATTTTAGCGATGTGATAATAAGCTTCGGCGCCTGTAGTATTTTTTGCAGATTTAGTAATGGCTTTAAATTCTAATAACGCATCATCTAATCGTTTGGTTTCATATAGCGATTTTGCTTTAATGTATTTTGCTTCACTGGTTTGCTGTGGCGTTAATTTTTCGGTATTTAATACTTTTGTACATTCCGTTAAAGCTGTTTCAAAATCGTTAATGTAAAAAGCGCTTCGCATCGCCCCGAATCTGCCTGCGCTTTTATTTGCCGGTGTTTCGGCCACATCTTGCAATTGAATAAATAAAGGCAATGCCTCTTTGTATTTTTTGTCTTTATAAAATAAGTACGATGTTTTTGCTAAAGATACTTCGGTGTAAATGCCGCGTGGTTTAGCAATAATGTATTGGTAACCCAATAAAGCTTTATCAAATAAATTTTTATTGTAAGCGCATTCCGCTAAATTAAATTGCGCTTCGTTAATGTGTTTTCCATTTTGGAATTTAGAAATATAAGATTCCCATTTAGGCATTGCCACATCACAGTTTTTCTGAGTGTAAAAGGCATCGTAAGCGGCATCGTAAGTTGCTTTTTCCAACTGATTTTCAGATAAAGGATTACCAACCGAAGCAAAATACTTTTCCATTCCTTCTACATCGCCTTTGGCTTCAAATATTTTTTTAATAGCCATTAACACATCTTTAGATTCTTCGCTTTTATTATCCAATTTCACAAATTTATCATAGTATTCAAATGCTTTATCATCTTGTTTTCGAGCATAATAAATATTGCCTAATTGCGCGTAGCAGTTTGAAGAGAATGACGAATTAGGATAATTTTTTAAAATTTTAGAATAATATAAAATTGCATTTTCTTCGTCTTTTAAATTTTTTAAATAAGTATCGGCTATTTGATTTAAGGATGCGCTTAAATAATTAGATGCCGGAAAACGAGTTTCTATTTTTTTTAATTCTGAAATTTTTTCTTTGTAATTTTTATTTAAACCATCACATAATGCTTTTTGAAAAAGACAGTAATCAACATCTAATTTATTTAACGCAATAGCTGTTTCGTAATATTCTGAGCCTTGTAAAAAATCTCGGGTCATAAAATAACAATCGGCAATACGAATGGTTGCATCTGCAATCTTTTTTTCCTCGTATTTATTTTTAGTTAATAAAAATTTACGAAAACTAATTCCCGCTTCGGTATAATCTTTTTCTTCTTTACGCTGAAAATAGGCGTAACCGATTGCATAGTTGCTTAAATCATATTCCTTTAGTTGTACAGCGCCATTAAGGGTTTGAAAGATCTTCCATTTTTCAATAGAAGTACTATAATCTTTACGGATATAGGAAATTTCAGCTAACCAATATTGGTTTAGTGCGTTTAAGTTTAAGTCTGAATTTTGTTGTTGCGATTTTTTAAATTGTTTTTCAGCATTGTCTAAATCACTGTTATTAAAATGTTCAACCCCTTTAAAATAAATTAATTTTTGATATGTTACTTTTAAAATTGGGTCAATCGTTTCTAAACTTTCAATACTTTTTATAGCTTGTTCATAGTTTTTAGTATTAGAATACACGTTTATTAAATACAGGTAACAATCATCTTTTTTATATGAATTTGGGTATTCTTTTAAGTATTTTTTAAAGGCTTTTTCAGCTTCGTTGTAAGGATTAAAGTCTAACTCGTAACTTAATTTTGCAAAACTAAATAAGGCATCTTGTGTAATTAATTTATCAAAGCCTAATTGGTAAGCGCTATAATATGCATTTTTAGCTTTTAATTTATCATTTAATTTTATATAGCAATCGGCCATGTGATACCAAGCATTTTGTGCTAAGCTATCTTTTGCTTCTACCGATTTTTCGAAATTTTTTACCGCATTGGCGTAATCGTTCGTTTTATAATAACAATAACCCAAAGCATAATTGCCTTGTAAATTAAGCCCTGACCCTAATTCAGTTTTCTTTAAATAGGTTAACGCATTAGTGTAATCTTTCAAATTAAAATAGCTTTCGCCAATCATGCGATTAATCTCTCCACTTTTTTGTACGTTAATGCTATCGTCTAATAATTTTGGTGCTTCAACTACTACCTTTTCATACTTACCTTGTATAAAATAAATTTGTGTAATGTAATAAGGCACTACGCTTCCAAAAGTCTCATTACCCACCAAACGGTTAAAACCAGTTAAAGCCGTTTCGTAATTTTTTTCTTTGTAGGCCAAATGCGAATAATAATAATTTGCCGGAAAGGCATATTTATTATCCACATCTTTAATTTCGTATAAATCCGTTTTCGCTTTGTCGTCTTTACCGGTTTCAATATAGCTGTAACCGCGTTTAAAATAAAGTTCGGCTAATTGATCTTTGTTTAATTTATAGATATCCACTTTTTCAAAGTATTCAATAGTTTCTGCATATTTTTTTTTGCGGAAATTATTTTTTCCTAAATAAAAATTAGCACTATTTGTTTTTGTGCTTTCCGGATGTTTTAAAATAAATTGTTTCATTTGCCATTCACCGTCTTTATTAAAAAGCTCAATGGCACAAGCGGCTGAATAATATTCAGCATCTGTTTTTAATAGCGTGAGAGAACTGGTAGCACTAAAATCTATAAAACTTTTTTGTGCTTGTACGTATTGTTTTTTATCAAACAGGTCTATTCCCTGTTTATACAAAACATCTTTATCAATGTAAATAGCTGTTTTTTGTGCTTTCGTTACAAACGAAAACAAACATATAAAAAACAAAATGCTAAAATTTATGAAACGGTACATTAATTAAATTAAGGTAATTTTTATCTCAATAAATTTAGCTTGCTTTAGTTTATAATTAATTATTTACTTGCGCAGTTATTAACCCGCCTATGTTGATACTCATATAAATACAAACTCTTAAAAAAGTTACAAATTATTACATTTATATTTTAATTAAATTATGCAAAGCCTAATTAAATTTTCGGGTGTTACTATTTTTCAGGATGAACGCCCTATTGTTGGAAACCTTAGTGTTGAAGTAAAGCAAGGCGAATTTATTTATTTGTTGGGAAAAACCGGGAGCGGAAAAAGTAGTTTTTTAAAAACTATTTATGGCGATTTGGCATTAAATAATGGTACCGCAAAAGTATGTGGCTTTGATTTATTAAATTTAAAGCCCCGCGAAATTCCATTTTTGCGACGTAAGTTGGGAATTGTTTTTCAGGATTTTCAATTATTGGGCGACAGAAGTATATACGACAATTTAAAATTTGTAATGAAAGCTACAGGCTGGAAAGAAGAACCAAAAATAAAAGAGCGTATTACTGATGTTTTAAAAAAAGTTAGTTTAGAAGGGAAAGAAACTAAAAAGCCTCATGAGTTAAGTGGTGGCGAGCAACAACGCGTAAGTATTGCCCGCGCATTAGTTAACAACCCCGAATTAATTTTAGCCGATGAGCCTACCGGTAACTTAGATCCAGAAGCTAGTGAAGAAATTTTAAAATTATTGAAACAAATTGCCGAAGGCGGAACAGCCGTTTTATTCGCTACACATGATATGCTCGTATATAATAAATTTAAAAGCCGTACGTTGTTGTTTGAAAACGGCAAGGTGGAGGATAAAAATTAAAATTGATTAGTGTAATTTTTTATTGCGTCGGTAATTATTAGTTTGCTTTCTTTCCAATTTAAGCTATTAAGCATTTGTGGTTCTGGTTGATTTTCAATATCACTGTAACTAACCAAAAATTTTAAAACCAATGCTTCATCGCTATTATTATGCCGAAGTTTATAATAAGAAATTAATTCAGTTAATGAACTATTTTTAAGTAGCGTTGCAATATCCATATAATCTTTTTTTTCGCCACGTTGCAAAATGGCAAATAGTTTCATGGCAACAATATCTTCAATACTAATTAATTTTATTGCATCTATTTTTTTTGTTGGTTTAATAAATGGAATATTCCAACTTAAAAAATCTACTTTAATTTGATTTATCGTACAAAAAACACCGAAGGCATTTTGATGTATATTCTGTGCATTAGGATAAATCAATAAAATAGTAGCAATTAATTCATCTTTGTCAAATTCTTTTGCTGAAATAAAATCAGCGTCAACAGAGATTCTATGTCCTAATTGAAGCGATAAAGAAGTGCCCCCGCATAAAAAAAAATTAGAAAATTTTTTATCGTTTGAAATAGTCTCAATTATATATTTTAATGGTGGCGATATGGTATTGTAGTACATCATTAAATATACCCCAATACTTTAGCTAAATTAAGTGCTTTTTCATCCATACCTCTGTAATTTTTAATAGCACTGCCAATTTGTAAGGCGGTATATGTTTTAATAACAGCGCGTAAATCGCTCATTAATCCAAATTGAAAAACACGGGCAATAATAAAATCGGCATGTTCAACTTCATCTAATCCATTAACATCAACATCCCAAAAAGCAGTTTTATTTAAATGTATGCCCATGATACAAAGTTAATAAATTTTAAGTGATTATACAATTTGTATACGCTACTCACATCGTTTAAAACTCTATATTAGTAGCCAATGTCTAAAAAACCAAATCTTTTTTTATTAAGTCTGTTGTCGGCTATATTGCTAACGCTAAGCTGGTATTGGCATTTAAGCGTGTTGATGTTTTTTGCGTTTGTTCCGTTATTACTTATTGAACATTATTTGTATTCAAAACCGCAAATTAAAAAACCTAAACTAAAACTAACAGGTTATTGTTACATTGTTTTTTTACTGTGGAATATTGGTACAACCTGGTGGATACAATACGCATCTTTAGGCGGAGCAATAGCCGCATTTATTACTAACGGTATTTTAATGACTACCACCTTTGTATTTTTTTCATCTTTAAAAAATCAACTAAAAAAATGGTGGGGCGTTTGGTTGCTTATACCTGTTTGGATTGCTTTTGAACACATACATACTTTGTGGGATATGACGTGGACGTGGATTACCATTGGCAATGTATTTGCTTTTAACCACAACTGGGTGCAGTGGTACGAATTTACCGGAACATCGGGTGGAACGCTATGGGCGTTGGCAACAAATATTTTAATTTTTGAATTACTAAAAAATAATAGTTTCCAAAAAAATATTACTAAGCCAACATTTAAAATTGCAAGTGTAATACTACTTCCGATTTTAATTTCGTATTTAATTTTAGCTGTTAGAAAAAATAGCGATGCCAAATCTGAAGGTTACGAATGTGTTATAGCTCAACCAAACATAGACCCTTACAACGACAAATTTAATTCGGATTACCAATCGCAATTTTTAAAAACTATGTATTTATTGCGGGGTAAAATTAATGCGAGTACAAGTTATTTAGTGTTGCCTGAAACATTTATTACCGATAATTTAAACGAAGATAAACTAGAAGAAACAGAAGCTGTAAAATGGTTTAAAGATAGCTTACTAAAAAAATATCCCAACCTAAAAATAATTGCAGGTTGTAACAGTTACAAATTTTATAAAACAAAAAGCGAAATTAGCGCTACTGCCAGAAAAGATGATGAAAGTAATTCTTATTACGATGTGTATAATTCTGCCATACAAATTTCTTCAAAAAATATTCAGGTGTATCACAAATCTAAATTAGTACCGGGCGTAGAGCGTATGCCTTTTCCTGCTTTATTAAAACCTTTAGAAAGTTTGGCAATAAACTTAGGTGGCACCTTTGGCAGTTTAGGCATAGAAGATGAACGCAGTATTTTTGACGATAATACAGGGCTTAAAATTGCTCCTGTAATTTGTTACGAAAGTGTGTATGCCGATTATGTTACCGAGTACATTCGTAAAGGCGCAAATGTAATTTTTATTATTACCAATGATGGCTGGTGGCAAGATACACCGGGTTACATACAACATTTAAATTATGCTCGTTTAAGAGCCATTGAAAACCGATGCGAAATTGTACGCTGCGCCAACACAGGAACCAGTTGTTTTATTGATGAATATGGAAACACCACGCAAGAAACTAATTGGTGGGAAACAGCCGTTATTCAGCAAAAAATATATGCTAAAAATACCACAACTTTTTTCTCTCGCAATGGTGATTTAATTTCGTATGCCTGTTTATTTATAGCTGCTTTGCTATTTTTATGCCGTATTGTTTTAACGTTTAAATTAAGAGGAAGATAAACATTGCCTTTGCTGTTAAATTAAATTTGATTTGCTATATTCGATTTTAGTTAAAAAAATATTACAAACACTAACAAACGGATAAGTGCCGTTAAGTTGATTGATAGCTGTAAGCATTGGACAAATATAAAATTTCGGTAAATGATAAAATATCACTCGTTGACTGCGATTGGTTATTGGCTCGCTAACACTTTTAAAGGACAAAGCGTTATGATGCAAGCTTGCGGTAAGTTGACCGACTATTGTTTTACAAAGCTAAATCTTAATCGTGTAGAAATAAAATGCGCTACAGGCAACGTTAAAAGCCAAACAATTCCTGACAGACTTAATTTTAAAAAGGAAGGCACTTTGCGTCAAGCAGAACTTTTGAATAATAAATTTGTCGACCTGTATTTATATGCGACTATTAAACAGGACTGGAAAAATCCCAACCGCTAACAGTTCTAAAGCAAAAAAGGCTTTTATCTTTTAACCACATAGACAAAAGCTTTATCTTAGCCACAAAACGTTAGGCAAAAAAAATTTACTACAATCCCAACTTTTTCTTAAGCTCTAAATTTTTGGGGATATTTTTTGTAATCGCTTTTCTGTAATTGTCTTTTTGAATTTTAAAATCTGTTTGCAAAACATCTATGGCTTCTAACTGTGTTGAGTTTGGCTTAGATTCCATATTACAAAAATTATTATACAACAATGATATTTTTTCGCGTACACGTTGTTCATCTGCAAAAATGGATGTTTTTTTAGTAGCCATTAATTCCGCTTTTACTTTTTGTAAATCAGTATAAAATACTTGCGCGTTTTTATTTTTCGCATAACTCATACTATCTTCTTTTAAGCCGCGTTGTATAATATTAATACTATCAACAGTATTGCTTAATTGGTTGTACAATGTTTGTAGTTGTAACGCTTTATTAAACACCAACAATCTATCTTCGCTGCTTAAATCTTTATTACTATTATCGTGTACACATTTAATTGCACCTGTATATTCTTTATCTTTTACTTTTAATTTAACTACATAATTACCCGGCAATACCATAGGCGCTACAAAACCGGCATAATCCATTTTGGTGCTACCTTCAGCTACTTTTGGTGGCATACCTCGTAAGTTCCAACTAATCATATTAATACCTTTACGAATAGTGCCCGGTAAAGATTGTACTAAATTATTTTTTTCATCAAAAATTTCAACTGTAATTTTGCCTGAATTTAAGCGTTGTTTTAAATAATAGTTTATACTTGGTATTTCTGCGGGATTACCAACGCCCCAGCCACCGGATACTTCTGGCCCTCCCCATCCAAACTTACCATTGGTTAAGGTAATTTCGGGTGTTGGAAATAAATAAAATTCCTGCTCTAATATTTCTTTAGTTAAGCTGCGTAACGGGCGAATGTCATCTAAAATAATTATGCCTCTGCCATGCGTACCTAAAATTAAATCGTGCGTTTTTGGATGTATTTGAATGTCTCTAACCAAAGCATATTCCGGTATATTGTTTTTCATTCTAAACCATGTTTGTCCGGCATCAACAGTTGCGAACAAACCCATTTCTGTTCCTAAAAACAATAAATTTTTATTTTCAATATCTTCCTTTATTTTGTGCGCAAAGCCTGTAAACTCAGTACTATTTAAACGTGTCCACGTTTTTCCTAAGTCTGTAGTTTTGGTCAAATATGTATTATGATCGCCGTACATGTGGTTTTCAAAGGTTACGTACACCGTGTTTTTATCAAATTGAGAAGGTTGAATACTGCTTACCCAAGCTCCTTTTGCAACACCGCACTTAGCTATGTTAATTGCTACGTTTGTCCAAGTAGTGCCTGCATCAGGCGAGTATTGAAGATTACCATCATCAGTACCTGCAAAAATTAAATTTTCATCTAACGATGATTCCGCAATTGTAAAAATAGTACAATGATTTTCCGCCGAAGTATTGTCTGCACTTAATCCACCGCTTTCTTCCTGCTCTTGTTTCTTTTTATCGTTAGTAGTTAAATCGGGTGAAATACGTTTCCAATTTCGTCCCTGATCGGTGGATTTATAAAGGTATTGCGCACCCACGTATAAATTTTTCGGATTCTTAGCACCTGTAACTATTGGCGTATTCCAGTTCCAACGCAGCTTTTCTTCTTTACTTGTTTTTTGCGGTTGTATAAATTCTGACTTGGCAGTTACCAAATCTACTCTATTCATATTACCACCTTGGTATTCTGAATATACGGTTTTACCATCCACATCAGGTACCGTCCAAAACCCATCACCACCGCCGCAACGTACCCAATTAGCATTGCCAACACCACCGGGTGCCGCACTAGGCGAAGTCCAACTACCATTATCTTGCAAACCGCCGTACACATTATAGGGTTCTTTTAAATCGAATGCCACATGGTAAAATTGCCCAACGGGTAACGAATGATTAAATTGCCAAGTAATGCCCTTATCAATGCTTACATAAATTCCGCCATCTGTACCCACGTACATTACATTTGTGTTTGAGGGGTTAATCCACAAGGCGTGCATATCGCTGTGAATCCAACCGCCATCGTTACTGGCTTCAGTAAACGAATAACCGCCATCGCTACTGTATGCGAATTGAAACGCAGGTCTGTAAACCCTTTTAGGGTCTTTTGGATCGATAACAATACTACTGAAATAAAAAGGGCGCGCAACTGTATTCATCGTAGCTCCTTGATTTTTCCATGATTCACCGCCATCGCTGCTGATGTATAAACCTGTTTTTTCACTCTCTACAATTGCAACCATTTGTTTTGGATCGCTTGGAGCCAGCGTCATTGCTATTCTACCAAAAGGTTTTGGAGGTAAGCCGTTGGTAATTTCTTTCCAGGTTTTTCCGCCATCAACCGATTTGTAAAGACCGCTTGTTTTACCACCCGAATTAAAACTAAATGGCTGGCGACGAAATTGCCACATGGATGCAAATAAAATATCGGGGTTTGTTGGATCTATTAATAAATCGGCACAACCGGTTTTATCATCAATGTAAAATATTTTATTCCAGGTTTCGCCACCATCGGTTGATTTGTATAAACCCCTGTGTTTACTATTGCTCCACAATGCCCCTGGAACTGCTACAAAAATTACATCGGAATTTGTTGGATGAATAATTACTTTTGAAATATGCTCGGTACTGTCTAAACCAATTTTTTTCCAATTACTTCCGGCATCGGTAGTTTTATAAATGCCATTGCCTATTGAAACGGAATTACGCATATTACTTTCGCCGGTTGCTGCAAAAACCGTTGTTGGGTTTTTTTGATCGACGGCAATAGCGCCAATAGACTGGCAGTATTTATCAAACAAAGGTTTGTAAGATGCGCCTGCGTTGGTGGATTTCCAAACACCTCCACCGGCAGTGCCAACATAAATGGTTTTTCCTTCGTCGTTATTTACGCCTTCAATAGCTGTAATACGTCCACTCATAGTGCCTGGCCCTAAGTGGCGGGCTTCCATGATACTAAACATGGATGAATTTACAGGTGATTGTGCAAATGCAAACGATGTTGTAATTGCTAAAATTAGAACAGGGGATTTGTTCATAAATATAAATTTAAATTATTTAAAAGAGTTTCGACTACTCTCAGTATGATACGTTTATTTAGCAACTTTAAAAATAGCTTCGTCTATTTTCGGATTAATTTCTAAGGATGTAACTTCCATTTCACCCCAACCACCAACAACACTAAAGGGATAAACAATGCCACAATCTTGTTTTTTATAATTGCTCATAGATGTAGCGTCTTCAACTTCTTTGCCGTTTACAGTAACTTTTGAGGATTGTTTAATAATGTAATACGTGCTTGGATCGATAAAATAAGCTGTTTCCTTTTTTTCTTTATCTGTCATTTTTAATTTAAAGCATTCTGTTCCGTCAATATCATCTTTACCAATGTATTCTAATTTTTTACCTTGCTCTTTGTAGGTTAAAAAATCGGGCTGAATATTTAAACCGTCTTGCGATTTTTTAACGTCATCGGCGGTTAATGGCTCAGGTTTTGTTTGTCCTTGAAAAGGCATAAAGTTCCAACCCTCAGTAGTAGTAAGAATATTATAGCCATTCATACCCATTACTGCAATATCTTGTCGAGAAGCTTTTTTATCTATTTGTTGAACCACAATTTTTACCTCAGCGCCCTGAGCTTTTACAGTTCCGCTTGATTTAATGCTTTTTACTTTTGACCAATTATCTTTTCCGCCAATGGCTTCAATATGTTTTTTTACGATTTCATCTACATTTTGACTAAAACTGCTTAGAGTTGCTAGCGAAATAATTAGTATTGAGAATAGTTTTTTCATTTTTATATGTTTTTATAAAATCAAAAGTAATAATAAAATAAAACAGCCAACAGTATTTATTACCGACGGCTGTTTTTTAGTGTTAATTATATTTAAAATCCTTTATTAAATAATTATTTCGTCTAAATCTTTATTAAAAAACTTAAATTCCATAAAACCATAGCTTGCCATTGGTTGCACTTTTATTTTCTGTTTAAATTCTTTATTCCAGTTAGCTAATTTGCTACGTTTAAACAAACTACCTTTTGTAATAAAAGCTTCGATGTATGGGTGCACGTTTAAAGTAATATCTTTTTGGTTTTGTTCTTTAATAATAAATCGTAGGGTATTTTCTATTTGATCAACAAACAACAAACTTGGCTGTACTTTGCCTGTACCACCGCAACTTGGGCAGGTTTCAAGCACCTCAACATTTACTTCGGGGCGAAGGCGCTGGCGGGTAATTTGTATTAAACCAAATTTACTTGGGGGCAAAATATTGTGCTTTGCCCTGTCGCTTTTCATCTCCTCTTTTAGTTTATCAAAAAGTAGTTTGCGGTTTTCGGCATTGTGCATATCAATAAAATCTACCACAATAATACCACCCATATCACGCAGTTTTAATTGGCGGGCTACTTCAACGGCGCTTTCTAAATTTACTTCAAACGCATTTTGTTCTTGTGTATTTTCGCTTTTTGCCCGATTACCGCTATTTACATCAAATACGTGCAGGGCTTCGGTATGTTCAATTACAAGGTAAGCACCACTTTTCATGTGTACAGTTTTACCAAACAAACTTTTTATTTGTTTTTCTATGCTGTAAGCATCAAAAATTGGTAGTTTACCTGTATATAATTTTAAAATATCAACCTTATCGGGCGCAATTGTTTTTATGTAAACCTTTAAATCTTCGTATACTTTAGGGTCGTTTACATGAATAGCATTAAACGATGCGTTTAAAAAATCTCTTAATATTGTATTTGTTCTATCGCCTTCGCCCAAAACTCGTGTTGGCGGGTGCGATTCTTTTAAGGCTTTAAAACATTCGTCCCATTTTTTTATTAAATCTTTTAAATCGCCTTCTAATTCGGCAACTGTTTGATTTTCGGCAACGGTGCGCACAATTACGCCAAAGTTTTTTGGCTTAATAGATTGCATTAATTCTTTTAGGCGGTTTTTTTCTTCAAAATTTCTGATTTTTGAAGAAACCGAAATTTTTTCGGCAAAAGGAATTAAGACTAAGTAACGCCCGGCAAGGCTAATTTCGGTTGTAATACGAGGACCTTTAGCACTAATAGGTTCTTTAGCAACCTGAACCAACAAATTTTGACCGGATTTAATTATGTCGTTAATTTTTCCGTCTTTTTTAATCTCAGACTCGTTTTTAAAATACATTAAATTGCTGGCATTTTGTTTACCATTTTGCACAGTTTCAACATATTTTATAAACGAGTTGGCTTGCGGACCCAAATCCAGATAATGCAAAAACGCATCTTTTTCGTAACCAACATCTACAAACGCAGCATTTAGCCCCGTCATTATTTTTTTGGCCTTTCCTAAATAAATATCGCCTACCGAAAACTCTGAATTATTTTTTTCGCGATGTAATTCTACCAAACGTTTATCGTTTAATAATGCAATTACAACTTCGTTAGGCGTGGAATTGATAATTAATTCTTGATTCACGCTGTAATATTTTATATGTGTAGTACCCCTGACAGGATACTTAAATAATTTTGAATAACCCTGTCAGGGGTTATTTATTAAAATATAGCAAATAATAATAACGGAACAAGGCGTACCTCTTCCGTTATAATTTTATTTATTTAAAAAAATACATAGCTAGTTAGCTATTATTTTTTCTTATGGCGATTTTTACGTAAACGTTTTTTACGTTTATGAGTCGCCATTTTATGTCTTTTTCTTTTTTTTCCGCTTGGCATAAAATTTAATTTAATGGTTAATAATTCGTTTTATTTTTTTAATTGTTGTATGTACTTTGTAATTTCAAGTTTAGCTGTAACATCGTTAGTTTTAGCGGCATACTTTTCTAAAACATCAATGGTTTTTTGTGTATTGTTTTGTTGTTCATATATATCAGCCAAATATAAATAAACAGCTATGTTTGTGCTATCTAATTGCAATATTTTGTTGTAACGGTAAATTGCCTTATCAACTTGCCCGCTTTTAACTGAAAACGAAGCAAATGCACTTTGTAATTTTACGTTGTTACTATCGGTTTTTTCAATTTGTTTTAAAATCGTAATTCCATCCATTGGCGCACTAGTACCTTCAACATAACAACTTCCTAACATAATTTTAGCGTCTATATTACTAGGTTCTAATTTTAAACCTTTATTAAAACAACGCATAGCGCATTGGTACAAAATTGGCACTTCGGTTTGATCTTGCGAAAACTGAACAGCATAATAATATCTATTACCTGCTTTAAACCAATTAGTTGCAGAATTACTGTTTTTAGCTAGTTCTTCAACATAATAAGATGCTAAATCTGGTCGTTTTTGTTTATCCCAAAATGCGGCACAGCTATCGTAACTTTTTAAAGCTGTTAGCTTATCAAAGATTTGTTTTTTTTGTGGCTCTAAATTTTTTAGTGCGGTATTAACATACACATTAATAGTTGCGTTAAGGTTTAAGGCAGTGGTATTGCCTGCAAACTGTTTACTACCTAATACATCGCTTGATTTAGAAGCCATTTTTGGTGCAATAAATAAAAGAACGAATAGTACAACAGCGCCCAAAACTAAAAGTACTTGTGTTTTTTTGGCGCTCATTTTTTTTAATCAATATCTTTAACAGGTTCAGCGGTTTTTACATTACGCTTAACTCTGTCGCTAAATGTTTTTGCTGCTTTAAAAGCAGGTATATAGTGGGCAGGAATTACTACCGTTGTGTTTTTAGAAATATTACGTCCAATTTTTTCAGCGCGTCTTTTTACTACAAAAGTACCAAAACCACGTAGGTAAACGTTTTTACCCTCAACCATAGAGTTGCGGATGGTTTTCATAAATGCTTCAACGGTAGCCTGAACAGCCATTTTTTCTATGCCGGTTTTTTCTGATATTTCGTTAACGATGTCTGCCTTTGTCATTTTACAATTTGTTTAAAATCAATTAATTGTATTTTAAAACGGGGTGCAAATATACAATTAAATTGAAATAAATAAACATTTTATTAAAAAATATTTTTTAGTCTTTTTTATAATTTAACACCACGTTAGTTAACGGTTTTATAACAATTACTTAACTAAAACTATATTGATTTAAACACTTGCTTCACTACATTTGTAAATAGTTATTTGTTTATAAAAGTGAATACCCTTGAGGAGTCTTTGAATTGTTCTAAATTTTAAAGGCTATCCAAAACCGCTTTTTAATATTATTAAAAAAAATAGTATGAAAAAGGTTATTATAATTTTAATTTTAGTTACTCAACACTCATTATTTGGACAAATATCAGTTTCTGGTTGCACTCTTAATGGCGGCATGAGTTTAGGTTCGCTCTGTGCAAATGGTTGTTTGGCTGGTTGCGATTTAACCGCTTATAATTATTTTGGCACACCTCAATGTAATGGAACTGGTATATCATCTAGTTGTTCTACCCAAATAAAATCAACTACTTTTACTTTGCCTGCAGGTTGTATGGCAACAGGATCAGCTGAGTTTAAAGTTAGGAGTGGATGCGCATCATCCGGTGCAGATGGAGGTGATAATTTAACTGTTACGGGTGTGGGTGGTACATCAACAGGATTACCTTATAACGTAACCGGAGCAAGTAATGCCAATCTAATAGCTAATTTTACAAAAACCGGAGGTAGCCTTACCATTCAATTAACAGCAGATAGAAGGGATGAAATTGTAACATGGACAATTACATTATCTGGTACCTGTGGAACAAATTGTAACATGGTGTTACCAATAACACTTACAAATTTTTACGCCAAACCAAATGAAAGTTCGGTAGGACTAAATTGGCATGTTGCAACCGAGGAAAATGTAAATTATTATTTAATAGAGCGAAGTGTAGATGGATTAAACTTTTTACCTACAAGCACAGTAAAATCAATAGCAAGCAACGCCGGTAAATTTAATTTGGATTACAATACCACAGATTTTAGCCCAAAAAATGGTATCAACTATTACCGTCTGATAAATGTTGATAATGATGGTAGTAAAAACTACAACAAAACAATTATGGTAAACTTTAACCAAACACACAGCAGCAGTGTGTGGGTAAACCAAACCGAAAAAAATATAATAGTTTCGTTTGAACCCAATTTTACTAACAAAACATTTTATTTAATGGATATGAACGGTAAAAAAATTGGCGAATACAAAAACCTTAACACTGAGTTAAACTATTTTACGATAGATAAACTAAATTTGCCTTTGGGTTTGTACGTTATTGGCTGTTTAGATGTCGTTATGCCACCTCAAAAATTATTAATTAATTAATATTTCTAATGAAAAAAAAATATTCGTCTCTTTATTAATTGTTATTCTAAATTTAAAAATTAGTTCTCAGTGTTTACAAATTGAAAGGTTTTTAGTGGATGCTTGCAGTAATGCCTCTACCAGCGGATGTATAGGAACTTATACCAACGAAGGTTTAAGTGAAATGGTTTTATTTAAAGTTGGAGCATCTTCATTAAATGTTAGTGGCCTAACAGTTAATTGGCCAAACAACACATTTTCTAGCTGGCTTGCTCCAAATGCGCTAACAGCTGCAAACGTTGCCTACTTAAACAGTACTATATTAAGTTGTGGTGCAATTTTAGAACCTACATTGGGAGTGTTGCCTGCAAATAAAAGAATATTAGCCATAACTTCTGCAAGTATGTGTTTAGTTGGGAATTCGTTTGCAAACCTAAGTGATACACTTATCGTTATTTTTCAATCAGGTTCTATTTTGTCAGGTCATTTCACAAATCACAATAACTCGGGTTCGGCAACACCTTTGCCTACAGGATCTACAGATACAAGAACCCTAAGCCTAATTTATTCAGCTAATAGTTGCACAAATACGGTTGTGTATGATAGAAGCCTTTTAACAAATACCCTCGGTACTTATGGCGGTATTAATACCATGAATGACGGCGCAAGTGTAGTTGTAAGTTCTACCGGGGTATTAACCTACACTAACGAGGGCTGTAAAGCACCGTTTATTCCTCTTAGCATTATGGCAAATACAAATAGTACAACTTGTGCTAATACATCACTATTAATAACTTCAACTGTTTCGGGCGGTTCTTTTAATAATATTACTTGGTATGGCGGCACAGGTACTTTTGCTACAACTTCAGGCACTAACACCTCAAATACATATACACCCGGCGTAGGAG
>JAYVGH010000017.1:0-20857 GCA_043772435.1 Bacteroidota bacterium | reverse complement strand
CGTTGCATAAAATCTTCTAAAATACCCGGACCACTAAGAGATTTACGGCGATAAATAGAAAAAATGGTACCTACAGAAACGTTAACATCAATATTTGACGAACCATCCAAAGGATCCATAGCAACAACGTAACGAGCACTTTTTGATATTTCGCTATCTATCGGAATTATTTCGTCAGTTTCTTCACTGGCAATGGCACATACTTCGCCACCGGCTTTAAATGCTGCAATAAATTGTTCATTAGCAAACACATCTAATTTTTTTACTTTTTCGCCTTGAATATTAACCTCACCAGTTTCGCCTAAAATTTCTACTAAACCCGCCTTACTTACCTCGCGGTTAACAATTTTAGAAGCTATGCCTATATCGCGAAGCAAACGGCTTAACTCGCCTTTTGCAAACGGAAAATCGGATTGTTTTTCTATTATAAACTGACCTAATGTTTTTACCTTCATGATTTTTTTATTAATAAAATAATATTAAGCTAACATACTGTAGTTTTTCTAAGTACTTTAGAGCGCTCAAATTTAAAAAAATAGCTTGAAAAAGGAAATAAAAGATGTTAGTTATTGAAATCTTCAGATAAGAACTCTTTCCAATCGCTTAAATTGGCAATAACTTGCAGTTGACGGTAATGATTATGAAATTTATCTTCGTCTGTTATTGAATTAAGGACATTAATACGATATTTATCAAAATTTGATAAAGCAAATTTTTCTTCGGCTGATAATTTAACCCCGCTGAATTCTTTATCACGTAAATCGTTAATACTGGTTGCTAAATCAGTAGATTTTTTATTTATTAATTTTGATATTAACTCGGTTTTAATTTCCACACTGCAAATATATAATGTTTAACCTGCTTTAAAATATATTTTAGATTATTGTACTAACAATGACGTGTTAATTATGGTTATTTTTAGACGAGTGTTTTTTAAGAATAATGAGGTTAAGGTTTATACTTATTTTTTGTATTGTTTTTTGTTTTTTTGGCAAAAGTCAAAAGCCTTCAAAACATGAAAGAATATGGGCATTTAAGCACCCCATAGCGGCAATTAAAGCAAAGCACATTAGTAAAAAATGTTTTATAATTTATGAACAGATAAAAAACAGTAAGCGTTTAGATACTAATAGCAATGGTGGCAAGTTGGATGCTTTTAGACATGTTTTTTTTATGGCCGCATTTGCACAAAATATAAAAATTAAAAAAATTGATAAATTAGGGCTTGCTCATGAAAAAGCAAATTATGACCAATTTTTAAAAAATGGATTTGAAAATGGTGAAGTGCCAGATAGTATTAGTTCAGTAATGGATTTAAAAAACAACACGTTAGGTTTTGAGATAGGAATTAAAGAGAAGAAATTAAATTTGATGGAATTATCTAACTTGGTAATTACTAATATTAACAATGGTTTGGCAGTTATAATTAAACGAAATAAAAAGGGAAAGTATGTTGATTGTGAAGGGAATATTATTTTACCAACCGCAACTAAAAAATGGAACATTAATAAATGTTTGGTTAAATCGAACGAGGATTATAACAATGTAAATTAATGTTTAATCCATTTCATCACTACATCAGTAATCTAAAATGAATGAGGTGCTTCCTTCGTCAGCTTGACAATAAAATAATTTACAGCTACAAATTATCCTCATAATAATAAATTTTTATTAATGCCGAATCATTCATAAAATCTATTTTTGAAATAATGAGGCGATGAATATTTAAACCGGTGCGTTGTTTTAAATCGCTTAATAATTCGGTTTGATTTTGATTATTTATAAGGTTAATTTTTTCGTAAACAATTAATTTTACATGTTCTTTTTTTGAGAAAATATTACTTTCCAATACAAAAGCAATTACTAAAATAATAGCGTTAATTGCAGCCATAAACAAATATTCAATGCCATCATCTGTATTTTTTATTTTAGTAACTGATGTAATTAAGCCAAATGCTATTACTAAAAACAAATAGGTCATATCTTTAATGCTAATATCTTCTGTTCGGTAACGTAACATACCAAACACTGCAAATAAGCCAAAAGCAGCTCCAAGACTCAACTCTACCTTGTTTAATAAAAAACAGATGAAGAAAATAACGATATTAAACATGTAAAATGTAAAATTTAAATCGCTTTTTTTATTTGCTTTAAAATAAATTAATCGCACTAAAATAAAAATAGAAACGATGTCGATTAGCAGACGGAAAAATAATTTTAATGACGTTTTTTGAATAGTATCTAAACTATTTATTACAACTTCATCGCTAATTTGTAACTGCATCAAAAGCGTTGTCATAAAAGTGTTGTTCTAAAAAAGTAAGTTGAGGTTTAAAATTATTATGCTTTAAATCGGGAAATAATTTACTAATGGCAATGCAATATTTACTAAAAGGTGTTTGCGAAATATTTTGTTGTTTAATAACGTTTATAAAATGCGATTTAGAAGGGTGTATTTGCTTGCACTCGCCAATTATTAGATTGTTAAGCTGAATTATAGTAGTGTTTGAAACAAATTCTATATCAAAATCAAAACTAAGGCGTTCGCTAAAATCTTTATTAATTAACGATAAACGTTTGTAATTAATATGTACGTTGGCTTTAATATTATCGGGAGTTGCAGACGCATTGTTTTGTGTAATAAAATTTAATTCTTCGGGATTTAAAAACGAGTTAGCGTTATTTATTTGCATTCTGTTTTTAAATGTTCGATTGCAATTTTTTTGTTTAATTTCTAAAAAATACGTGTCGGTAGTTTTGTAATAGCGTTTTCTAATTTTTAAACGATTGTTAATATTATTGTGATGCTGTAAATAAAAATCGAAATTAGGTGTATCAAAATACGTGTTGTAGTAGCTGTTAATTATGCTATTACTTATTTCTAAACACACGTATTGCGAATTTAAATTATTAATAATGGTGCTAAATTCCAATTTATTTAATAAATATTTTTTTTCGACTCTATTTAATAAAATTGCGTCCGGAATTAAACTAAAGTTTAATTGGTTAAAGTTTGTAAGAGAATATTTTAGTTCTTCCGTCAATTGTATTTATTGATAACTAAATTTTTTTGTAAGCACAAGTACGTTTAAACTGTCGTAGGTTTTACGTTCGGTTTTTAAACCTTTGGTATTATAAAAATATAAATGTTTTTTAATTATTTTGTTTTTTATATTAAAATGTTGTTCACTAGTTTTTAACCCATATTTATTATAAAGCGTAGTAATTTTTTCTACCAGCGTGTTATCACTTGAGTATAGATTTTGCTCAATAACGTGGTTATAAGCATTGTATTTGTATTTAAAAACGGCTTTTAGTTTGCCTAATGAGTCGTATTTTTGTTCTTCAATAATTTTTCCATTTTTATTATAAGTACTAATATTATCAAAAATTGTTTTACCATCTTTTATATTTATTTCTTTAATGGTTTTAATTTGATATGTTATAATATCTTTTTTCTTTTGCGAAAAAACATTAAGGCTTATAAAACATAATAAAATTAAGTGTTTTAACATTTTATTTACAATGATGAAGGTTTATTGAAAATTGATGATGGTATATGAAAGTTATCTTCTAATGCTTTTACAGCGTTATTAAAATTCACAAACTCGATTTTATTTTGTTTTAAATATTCTACCAACCACATATACCAATCTAACCACGTTTTAAATGAATGAGAAAAATAACGGTCATGAAAATCAATTCCTAAAAAATTTAATTGTTCCTGATGTGCTTTGTCAATTAATTTTAAAGTATTTTCTTTCGCGGTTTTTAAATTAATGCTTTGCCATTTTTTACCATTTTCAATAATCCAACCATCCATTATTTGAAAAGGAAACTCCCACATTTCTCCTATTTTATATGGATTTTTAAAGGCATGTTCTGTACTATCAAACTTATAACCGGCTTTAGATAAATTAGTTAATGTTTCGGCATTATTTCTAACGTAATGCATTCGTATTCCAAAATGCTGTTTTTGAGTTAAACTCTCAAATAAAGAATACTCATCTTTTATACTTTTAAAATTGTCAAATTCTATGCCATGAATATTAATTTCACAGTTACGGCTTTTCATTTGTTCTATCCATAACAACGCATTTTTTGGAGAATAATTTAAACCTAAGCCTTTATTTACACCAATAAAAAAAGAGGATGGAATATTATTTATATTATTAAATGTAATTAACTCATCTATATTTTGCCATTTATTTTTAAAAAAATCTGTCCAACGCAATAGATATTCTCGTGCTGATATTTTACCCGAAACTAATTCAATATGCATACGCGCCATGTATTTGGGAATGATAGTGTCTTTAAACAAATGTTCCCAAACCGTTATGTGGTCTATATCGTGCGAAATAATGGCTTTCATTTAATTTTTAAATAATTTTATTAATTTTGGTAAATTATTTATTTTTAAATACCTGTAATTTAGTTCTTTTCCGCCTAACCCTTTGTAAAATCCCGCTAATCCTTCATTTAAGGATCCTCCTCCAAAATCGAACCATTTACATTTATCCGAAAAATAATTAATGGCATGGCTTATTAATAAATGCATGCTTCCGGAGTTTTCAGATTTATCAAAATTAGTACCTTTCAAAAAAACCACATACTCTTTGTTATAAACAAAATGAGCTAATGCCCTAATTATATTATTAGAATCGATTACTTTAAAAGAAATAATAGAATTATTATCTATACAATTTTCAATTAATTTATCAAACAATTCAACATTATTTTTTGACAATTTTAAGTCTGTTATTAAAAATGGATTAATGTATTTTTTTGAAAGTTGTAAAATATCATTTTTCCGTAGTTCTTCAATTTTAAAATTATTTGTAACTGCTTTGGAAATATTACGTTTGGTATTTTTATTGTAAGTATAGCCGATACTAAAGTTAATAATATGAGTTTTTTTATTTGATATGTTTGTTGATTGAATGGTATTAAAAGAGTTTAATTCTATTTCAATTAACTTGTAATGATTAATAATGTAGTCGTAAAATTGTTTTTCAATTTCTACATCAAACTTTCCATAACTACCCAATTGTGATGTAAAAGGCGGTTGTGGCAAATACGAAATACCCAATTTTAATTTATGAGTTATTGGAAAAACACTTTGGTAATCGCCATAAACTAAAGCACACCAGTTTGGACTAGTCGCCTTTAAATAAAACGATTGTGCAAACACATAAGGTATAGGAGAGGCTAAAATGGAAGCATCCCATTTTTTAAAATCGATGGAATTATGTTTTATGTATTTAATGGTTTGCATTATTTAAAACAATTCTCGTTTTTTAAATTTTAATGCTAACTCCAAAAATAGATTAGCTTTATTTACTGTAAAATATGGGACTAATGTGCCACCAAAACTTCTAAAAAATTTTTCAACACCAATAACCATCGATCCTTCAAAATCAAAAGTTGAACAACCTAATTGCTTGGCTTTTTCAATTGATTTTAAAATCAGCAAATTATTAATGCCCTGTATACCCGCTTGTTTGTTTACACCACCTAATAAATAGTAGCAATTATTATTATCGTAAATACAAAATACAACGCCTAACAATTCGTTATTTTTATAAGCAACCTGACTAAATGAATTTAAATCATCCGAAAATTTCAGAAAAACATTTTTTAATTCTTCGTTATAAATATTTGCATCGGTTGTATTTAATGAGCTTATAAAATAATTATACAGTTGTTGTTTTGATAACGTGTTTTCGGCTACGCAAACTTCTTCTTTTAAAGCTTTATTAATTACATTACGGTTTTTTGAATCAAAATCGGTTTTTAATTCTTCAATTGTTTTTAATAAATTTAATTGGTAGGTATAATTTGGAATAACTTTGTATTTACTCCATATAAAAGGTTGTAAATCCTTAATTATGTGTGGGAAAGCCAAAATATTTAAAGCGCTTTTTTGAGAAGATATGTAATTACAAACCTCTTGTATTATTTCTTTTTCAAAACCTGATTTTGACGAATTGTTTTTACTTTCATTAATAAAAAATAAACCACAATGCGGCGTATAGGGAGGTAATTTTATAAATGATGCACCGTAAAGTTTTGTTTTTAAATAATAAAAACCACCAATTAATTGTAGTTCATCTTTAAAAATTCCAATAAAAGTTAATCTATTTTCATAAATAGAAATCCATTTTTTACTTGCAAAAACACCAATGTAAGCCTCGGCTTTTTCGCAATATACATCGCTATTTATAGGTTTTAATATCAAACTCTTAATTTTTGATATTCGTTTATCATTAACTTTAAATTATTATCCCAATTATATAATTTTAATACATGTTGTCTGGCTTTTATACCTATTTCTGTTGCTTTCTCTTTATTAGTTATAAATTTAGTTATCGCATTTGCTAATGCCTCCGAATCATTTTTTGGAATAACACTGCCAAATTCACCATTATTTACAACCTCTTTTAAGCCACCAACATCTGTTACTATTACAGGTTTTTCACACGCCATAGCTTCAACTGCCGCCACTCCAAAACTCTCGCTATCGTCAATTGAAACATTTAAAAAAATATCTAATAAATTATGGTAAGCATTTATCTCGTCAAACGGCACTCTGCCTGTAATTTCAAAATAATCTGTTAACTTTAAGTTTTCAATTTGAGTTTTATAAACGTCTATATTATTACTTGGACCAATTAGTAAAAATTTAAAATTTAATGTTTTATTATTTTCAATAACTAATTTAGCAGCATTAATTATTGTTGTAATGCCATATTTTTCTTCAATGGGTTTAATAGTTCCAATGTAAATTATATCTGCCTTTTTTAACGGATTTTCTTTTTTTGAAAATGTATTAATATTCACCCCAAAAGGTGTAACTACAATTTCTTTTTTTGTGTATTTTAAAATCTCTTGTTTCATTACATGACTGGTACTCATCAACACGTCAGCCTTATTTAAATTATATTGAAATACTTTTTTATGTAGTTTAGATTTTGTTGGAAAATCGTACACATCAGAGCCCCATATAGAAAGAACAAAGGGTTTAAAGCCAGATAGCGCGCCAACTAAACCATAACTGGTAGCATAATGAGCGTGTAAAATAGTAGGTTTAAAATGTTTAATTATTTTTTTTAAAATGGATACGTATTTTATGTATGATAATTTTGTGAATGTACTTTCAGCATTTATTTTTTTATCAGGTTCAAAAAAAACGGTAATATTTTTATGATTGTACCACTCGTAACTGGCTTTATTAAAACTAAACAATCCAATTATAATACCGGCATTGGCCAAACTAATAGCCCATTTTTCGGTATGTTCGCTGTAGGTATCAGAAAGTAACAGCACTTTTATTGGATTTGACATAGTTTAAATATACCCGAAATTTAAGGTATTTAGCCGAATTTTACTACTAAAAAGTATTAAAAAATGGCGTTAATATTCTAAAATAGATTAAGTTTTTTGATAAAATTAAATGTGTAATTTTACAAATATGCCTATTAATAAACGCATAGCTTATCTTACAATTTCTAATCCAAACGACCGACATTCGTGGAGTGGTACCGATTTTTACATTTTTACCACATTAAAAAAAAATTACGAATTAGTTGATGCCTTAGGACCGGATGAGCCAAAATTAATTACTTTTTGTTGTAAATTAATTCATGGAATTTCGTTATACTTGTTTAAAAAGCGTTTTGATTACAGGCATTCAACACTTTATTCAAAAGCATGTGCGAAATTATTTGATAAAAAACTACAAAAAAATAAATATGATTTAATAGTTGCGCCGGCAGGTATAGCTAGCATTGCTTATTTAAAAACAAAATTTCCAGTTATTTTTGTGGGTGATAGGATTATTGGTAATGCCATAAATTACCATACTATTTTACGTAATTTATGGAAATGGAGCGAAGAGCAGAGTGTGACAACCGAAAAATTGGGTTTAACTAAAGCTAAATTAAATATTTTTTCTTCGCATTGGGCGGCAGATTTTGCAATTAATACATATAAAATGCCAAATCAAAAATTTTTGGTTATACCTTTTGGTGCTAATATTGATAACGTTCCAACCGCTGATTACGTTTTGAATAATTATGTTATTACTATCGAATGTAAATTATTATTAATAGGTACCTATTGGAAAAATAAGGGCGCGGATATTGCATTTAATACTTTACAAATTCTTTTAAAAAATGGCATAAACGCAAGTTTAACTATAGTTGGTTGTGAACCCGAAGAGCCTATTAATCATGAAAAATTAACCATTATTCCTTTTTTAAATAAAAATACACCCGAAGGTTTAAAAAAATTGGAAGCGCTTTATTTATCACATTCGTTTTTTATTTTACCAACGCGTTTTGATTGTACGCCAATTGTATTTTGTGAAGCAAGTGCTTATGGATTACCTATTTTATCGGCAAATACAGGAGGTGTAGCCGGACATGTTCAAGAAAATATAAATGGTTTTTTAATTGATTATGATGATAAAGGGCAAGCTTATGCAACTAAAATTAAAGAACTTTGGAATGATAAAAATAGGTATTTGCAATTAAAAAAATCCGCGAGAGAATTATACGATAACCAATTAAACTGGGATAGTTGGGCAACCAAATTTATTGAAGTAACTGATAAAATTAATTCTTAAATTTTCTAATAACGCATTTAGTAAATAATTTTATACTACTTGCCTTATGAAAATTTTTTAATTGAGATTTAAAATAAAAATTATAAGCCTTTATACCAAGTGATGAATTACCACAGCTATCGTACAATTGTTTGCCAATAATTGTATTAAAAATAAATTCGTCAATAATTTTTAAGGTTTTATTTTGCTCAAGTAATTTTTTTAACCAATCTTCAACGTGTTGCAATTCTATAATTGATTTAAAGAGTTGTGAACTACCTATTTTACAATGTATTTCAAGCTCGCTTTCAGAAAATGTAAAACCTGCTTTTTGCAACATAGTTTTACGAACTTTATTGGCAGAGATTATTTGTTCGGTTTTATGTACTGCTGTAACTTGTGCTTTATGCAATCGGTATTCAAATTCTGTAGTTTGAATGGCCGAAAATTTTGTAGTGAAAATTAATTTAGCCCACAACTCAAAGTCTTCGGCATGTTTGTAATTACTATCAAATATAGGTGAAATATGTTGTAGCACACTTTTTTTGATAATCAATGAAGGGTGAATAATAGATGAATTAAAAAGCATATAACCTAAAATTTCATCATGCTTGTAAAATGCAGTATGATATTTTTTAATTGAGTTGGATAACTGATTGTAATTACAGCCACAAACACCCACCTCGGGGTTTATCACCATAAATTCTAATTGGTGTTTTAATCGGTTTGGCAAACTGATATCATCAGCATCCATACGTGCTATGTAGTTACCCTTTGCTAACTCAATACCAAGATTCAAGGTTTTTATCAATCCTAAATTTGTACTATTTTTAATGTACTTTATCCTATTATCTTTATAGGATAAAACGATGCTTTCTGTTGCATCGGTCGATCCGTCGTTAATTATAATAAATTCAAAATCCGTAAACGTTTGATTTAAAATACTGTCCACAGCTTCGCGCAGGTATTTTTCCCCATTGTAAACGGGCATAAGTACCGATGTTGTTGGCAAATTAGTATTTATAATTTTATCCAACTTTTAGGAATTAAATCATTAGTATTAATTGTTTTATCGGCAAACCAATTTTTTGGAGCTATAACTATTTTTTCTGGATTTTGATTTAACCATGCTCCCCACCAACTAAAGCTACTATTTGCTGTGATATTATGTTGGCAATTACTCATTAAAATCAGCTCTTCGTGAATAGTTAAAGCAAGAAATTTACCATCTACAAATTCTTTGTTAGAAATAAAATCAAAATTGTTTTTGCACCAATCAATATCATCGCTAAAAATAAAAAAAGTAACGTTACTAATTTTTGTATTTATGTAATTAATAGCATTTTTATAATAATCAATTGGTAAAAATCCATGAAAATGATTAGCTGATTTTAAACTTAAAAAATCACCACGACGAATGTGTAAAGAAATGGAAGTTGTAGATTTTATTTTATTATCTATTTCAAAAGCATTATCCGATAAAGATTTTTTTAATGAAAACTGATTTAATAAAATTGATCTACATTCATTAAAATAATTTTCGCTTTGCCAAAAACCATTTAAATAAGTATAAACGGGTAACTTAAAAAAAGTTGTAAGAAAATGAAATTGGTGTTCGTTGTAAATTATTTTTTTAAATAAATTAGGTTTTAGTTTTTTTAATTTAGTTATTAGTTTAGTTTGATTAAAATTAAATTGGTCTAAAATAAATTTGTCCGCAATTTTAACACTAATATTAAACATATCTAATTCAAAATGGCGCTTAGTGTAGGCACCCTTATCATCTTCATTTAAAAACGATGTATCAATATATAAATCTGTATTTTTTTTTGTCGCAAGGCTCAATCCGGCTGCATATTGAAACATTTGATTGCCCAAACCACCCATTAGTTTTACTACAATCATTTATTATTAATTAAATTAAAATACAATTTTTCGTATTGTTTTGTTATTACTTCCCAACTGTATTTTTGTTTCCAAATTTCATGCGATGTCTCTGCCATTTTTTTTCGTTTAAATTCGTTGGCATACATTTCATTTAACATTTTTACGCCATCATTTATTTTCACGAAACAGAGACCTTCTTTATTTTTTTTAGTTGGCATTATTTCTCCACCTTTTGTCCATTGCACTATTTCGATTGAATTACCTGCGTCAGAAGATAAAAAAGGTAATTTTGCAGCAGCACATTCAAACAATACTATTGGCGAGCATTCTACATTTGAAGGAAATAAAAATAAATTAGCTTGTTTGTATGCGGCAACAGTTGTGTTACGCGGCAACGATTTAAATATTACACGTTTACTCGAAAATAATTTGCTCATTATATATAGCCAAGCTAATTTAGGGCGTTTAATATACTGACGTTTAAAATATTCGAATTTTATACCAATCATTAATAAAGTTGCATTTTTTAAGTTTGATTTTAAAAACAATTCTACCGCTTCTTTATGACCTTTTATACCTGTGTAGGAGCCTACTAAGAGTATTAAAAAATCATCTTTTGGAATACTTAATTCGTGCCTAACATTTATTTTAGACTCCCCTAAAAATTCATCTTCGGCAGCGCCATTAGTAATTACGATTGTATTTTTTACATTGTTTTCTTTTGCAAAATTAATATCACGGTAATCGTAACTTAAATACACATTCATATCGTAATTATGAATATGAGTTTTCATGTCTTCAAAATACATTTTGTATTCGGGTTTGTATAAACCTGAATAGCCCGTAGGGACAGATACTTTTTTCGCTTTAATATTTTTTAAAATTGGCAATGCTAAATCCGTGGCCCATTGTTGCGCCGCAAAAAATGTAATTATATCGGCATTTAAATTCAATAAAAAATCAACATAAGTTTGTTCTTCTTTTGTTGTAACAGTTTTCGGATTATCAATAATATTAAATGAAACAATTTTAACGCCTTTAAATTCTTCAAAATTTCGTTCTTCGTTAAAGCGGGTTAATACTGTAACGGTATGTCCTAATTTAACCAGGCGTTCGCTTAATTGCTTTACCACTTCTTGCATGCCCCCAACTGCAGGATAGTAAGATTCTACACAATGAAAAATGTTCATTTATATTTTGCTTTAAAAAATAAAATTAATTTACGTTTTATTTTATAATATACAACTATTAATTTTGATGTTGTAGGATTATATATTTTAGAATTATAATAATTGTAAGTAAAGTAAAAATTATAACGTTTTGTAAGTTCTTCTAATTCAGCTTTAGGTTGGTTTTTATTTATTTTGTAAACTAACGTATTAAATAAGTCTATACTTTGTTTAACATCTATTTTAGTGTAAGAAACTGTATTTATACCATGATATAATTTGCTGATTTTTTCGGCTAAATCATATTGAGAATTTGTTAAGTAGTGCTTAATATTATTAAAACTTTGTTGCGCTACTATGGTTGAATAATTATTATTTAATTCGGTAAACGACATACCGGTTGATAGTTGTCTATAATTAATTAATAGTTCGGGTAAATTTGCTATTTCAAAATGTTGAGAAATGCGGTACCAATATTCAAAATCTTGCACCAAACCATTTATAGTTTCGTTATACGTACCACAATTTGTAATTACATCTTTACGAAACATAACTGAAGTATGTACAAAGTAATTATCTAACAATAATTTAATTTTTAGTTCACTGTTTTTTGTAGGATGTTTGTGAAACTGTCCGGTAGCAATGCCTTGTTCATTTATAATAGTTGCCCAAGTGCCTAATAAGCCGCAATTTTTATTGTTTAAAAAATATTGTATTTGTTTTTCAAAACGTAATGGCAGTGAAATATCATCGTGATCTTGTCGTGCTATAAAATCGCCTTTTGCTATTTTTAAACCGTTATTTAGTGTCTTGGCTAAACCTTGGTTTTGCTGTTCAATGTAAATTATCCGCTTATCTGAAATTGATTTTATTACTTCGCTTGAATTATCTTTACTTCCGTCGTTAATAACAATTAATTCAAAGTTTGTATATGTTTGATTTAAGACGCTATTAATCGATTCTAAAATATAATTTTCAGCATTGTAAACAGGTAAAATAACAGATATCAAAGGAGTTTCGGTCATTTAAAAATTACTCGTAAATTAATGTCATACCGGGTAAGCCCATATTTGTTGACATTTTTTTATACGGTTTCGTTTGATTATTTAAAACATCATTAATAGCTTTAAATGGTCCAATATTATAATTAGAATCAAGCGATTGAAAAAAAGTATCGTGTAATAAAACTATAACGTTTGGCACCTTTGCTAAAATAATTTCTAATTCTTTTTTTACTGATTCGTAACTATGGTCACCATCTACAAAAAATAAAACTTTACCTTTTGGTTTTTTTTGATCAATTATTTGTAACGATTTTTGAATACCATCTGCTTGATGTAATTTTACTTCGGGAAATTGTTTAACTAATTTACCCCTATTTTTTTTGGGGTGTTCGTTATGAAAAATTTCGTCCGGTAAATCAATGGAGTTTATTTCGGATTTAATTTCAAAAGCTTTTGTGATTTCGTAAAATATCCTAGCCGATTTACCAATGTTTGTCCCCCATTCAAAAATAAGTTCGGGTTTAAATTTACAAACTGTAGCTGTCATTAGCATTTGTTCGTTTAACGGAAAGGGATGAACACCAACTACAGGAACGAGTTTAGAAATTATAAATTCAGATATTGTCCAATTGTTTACCTCAAATTCTGTTGAATTTGGATTGACTAAAGCATTTTCAAATTTAGTTGCTGATTTAAATATTTTATCTAACATTATATATTATTATTTATTATCTATTTATTATTTTTTTATATTCTTCCATCCAAATAGAGTGCATTAATTTTTCGGATTCTGCTTGATCTACCATATAATTTGATAGCCATTTTTCTGAAATTTTTATTAAATCGGCTTGTGTAAGTGAATTATCTTCTTTAATGGCAATTACTTCCATATTGTATGTTCCATTATGTTCGTTTTTTTTATATTCCTTAATTTTAAAATCAAAAGTGGTAAGTAACTCTGTCATTAGTTTTGTAGAGTATCCTTCGTAATGCACTGCCCAATGGGCTTCGTGTGAACCGAAAATATGACGTAGGGCAACAAATTTTTGTTTAGGTTTTGTAAATCGTCCTAAAGCTACTTTTGCAGTTTTTTCAAAATCTGGTACTTCAATATCTAAAACACCTCCAACTTTAAGCCATAAATACCAATTAGTAAGTAATGCGCAGGTTACGGGGCGAGCAAAATGTTCAAATACGTGGTGCAAACGGATTTCATCAACGGTACTTTTTGCATATTCTAATTCTAAAATATTACAAAATTTATCGGCCACCAAATCTTTTTGTACTGTATGTTCTGTTGGAGGGTAATCAATATTTATGTAGTCTTCAAAGTAGCGTGTACCGCATCCTAAATGTAATTTTATCGGTTTTTCCATTTTTCTTTTTCTACAAAAATTGAATTTATAAAAGTATCTGCGTATAAAAAATATCCTTTGCTTTCAACATAATTAATAATATCTTTTAATTTTTCTTCTGTATTATTTTCTGTATAGCTTAATGTTTCGATGCATAATACTTCGGGTCTATATTTTATAAAATCAAATGACTTTATAATTAGAAAATCCATTCCTTCAACATCTAACGAAATAAAATTTGGGATTTGATTTTTTAAATATGTTGCAATAATATCATTAACTGTTAATAATGGTATATTAATTATTTCCTTAATACTTTTGTTGCCATAACTTGCGTATCTGTCTGCTTCTTCTTTAGAAAATGTATTTAATGTACTCTCGCTCATAATATAAAAATTTGCTGTTGTGCCACTTTTTTCTCCAACACCCACGTTTAAACAGATATCATTAGGTCGTTCTTTTTTTATTAATTCAAATAATTGTGGATCTGGTTCAACGTTTATTCCTAAACAGCCTTTATTATAAAAAAATGCCGTGTTACTTAAATAATAAGGGTGATGTGCGCCAATATCAATATAAATAGGATTTTTTACTTTAAATTGCTGAAAAATAAAATCTATAATTATATCCTCGCCACATTGTGAAAATGTTTTTTTATAATAAATATTATAAGGATACAATATATTATTTAATCGGTTAAATATTTTAGTTAACATAAAAATAAGATTTTATTTTTTTAAAATTCATTGATATTTTAGCACTTCGGATTATTTTCTTAAGTTTCTTATCTATAACAATATTACCACTATATTTTTTAAACTCATCGATTGTATTAATATTATACCTTATAAGTACGTTCATTAATACATTTTTAAATGTATTATTTTTCCTTGTTTGCTTATCTAGTTTAGTAAATAAATATGCAAATTCATAAACTTCTACCTCCGGTATCATGCAATCGTTTGAAACATTATGAACCCCATTATTTACACTCGTTATTAAAGGCTCATTAATAAAGCAAAATCCATTAGTTTTTTTAAGTGTAGAAATATAAAAATCAATATCTACAAGCCATTTAAGTTTACTATTAAATTTAATATAATCATTTCGATTAAACAAAACAGAACTTGGTGGACCAATTAAATTTCCAAGGTATAAATAGTCGGGATTCAAAACAAGTTCTTTTAAAAAAATAGTGCCAGGTGTGTGAATTTTTTCCGTATTTTCTTTTTCATTAAAGGAAATTGCTTCTGAAAAAATTAATTTATTATTACATTCTTGAGCTTTTAATATAAACTTTTCGAGACTATTTGAATAGGTAAACCAATCATCATGATGCATTATTTTGATTAGATTTCCCTTAGATAATTCTACTGCGTTATTCCAATTTGATGGGGTACCCAAAGCACTAATATTTTTATAATATAAAATATTAAATTTATGTTTATATCCTTCAACAAGATTTTTTACATCTTCATTTGAAGAGTCATCGCTTATTATAACTTCAAAATTTTTATAAGTTTGAATAGCTATAGAATCTAATAATTTAGATAAGTAATGTGTTTGATTATATGTAGGAATGCATATAGAAACTTTGGGACTATCCATTGTTAAGGTTTAATTATTAATCCCTGGCAGGTAGGTAATGGAAAAACTAAACAACCTTTGCTAGCTGCAAATTTATCGTGAGCAATTTTTTGATTTATGCAGCCTGGGTAGCCATAATCGTCTAATACAATCATAGCGCCACTTACTAATTTATCCCAAAAGTATTCCATAGCGGCCACTTCAGGCACTTCTGTATTCATATCAATAGAAAGAAAAGCTATTTTATTGGTTTTTACCAACGGTAATGTTTCAGGTATAGCGCCTTTAATTAATTCAACATTTTTAAATTCAGAAAATGTTTGTTTTACTTTTTCGTATAAATTACCTGTTTTACCATAACCTAATTTTTCATTGCGTTGCATTTCGTACGCGTTGCTATATTTGGCATCCAGTCCTTCATAGGTATCCATTAAATAATATTTTTTATCTAGTTTTTCAAACTGAACAAAGTCAATTATGGCACGTGTACAAAAACCTGTATAAACCCCGCAATCAACAAAATCACCTTCAAGGCGTGTTGCATGATGTGCAGCGCAACATAACATATAAACACGCCATTGTATGTCGTAATCTTTTAATAAATCGCCGCCTAATTCTTTACACAATTTGTAAGCGTGAGCAAAACGCGGTTCGGTAATAAAATCGCAATTATTAAATGTATATAACAAATCTTTTGAATATGTCAGTTCATTTTTTGGAAGCATAACATACTCATCAGGGTTAAAATTTTTCATCCTGTAAAGCTTTGTATAAGTATCAGGAAATATTTTTTTAAGTAGTCTTTTCATTATCCTTTATATTTAGTTTCCCATTTGCACAAAGGTCTAACCGCACCTGGAAAGCCAAGTGTGTAGGTGCCTCTGGCAGAATTACCTTGCATGTAATCTTTAACTGTAAATGATACTGCGCTTAACTCATGGAATAAAATAGTAAATGGTTCTATTTTAATAGCAGCTACATTTATTAAAACTACACCTTCTGCTAACAGGTTTGGTTCAATCCACATTGTTGTTTTATAAATGCCTTTTTGTTTTGGTGTAGTTCTGTATTCTGAAACAGTATCGTGTGTATTAAAAATATTTATACCTTCTTCGTTATAAAAATTATAGCTGTGTGTAAATATTAAACCTTCGTTTAATACTTCATATTCCATACTAACACCAATGGGTTGTGTAACATCAAATTCTTCGTTATTAATAAAATTTTTATCGTGTATTTCTACACACAATAATTTAATTGAGTTTCCAACCGCATTTTGTTTATCGTCTTTAGTCCATGTTCGTTTAGATTTTAACCCAGTACCAGTATTTAAATACGCTTTTGCAACTTCGTTCATGCTTCCTATTGCTTTTATTTGACCTTTTTCAAGCAAAATACCTTTATTACATAGGCGTAACACGGTTTCTAAATTATGGCTTACAAACAAAATAGTTTTGCCCTGGTTATTACTAACTTCTTCCATTTTACCCAAACACTTTTTTTGAAAGGTGGAATCGCCAACAGCTAATACTTCATCAACAATTAAAATTTCGGGTTCTAAATGTGCAGCCACAGCAAATGCCAGACGCACAAACATACCACTGCTGTAACGTTTTACAGGTGTGTCTAAAAATTGTTCTACTTCGCTAAAAGCAACAATTTCATCAAATCGGGCATCAATTTCGGTTTTGCTCATTCCTAATATTGAGCCGTTTAAATAAATGTTTTCGCGTCCGCTTAAATCGCCATGAAAGCCTGTGCCAACCTCTAAAAGGCTCGCCATACGGCCGTCGTATTCAATTTTACCGGTAGTGGGTTTTACAATTCTACTTAAAATTTTTAAGAGTGTAGATTTTCCTGCACCATTCCGCCCAATAATACCAACTCTATCACCTTTATTAATTTCGAAACTAATGTTTTGTAATGCCCAAAAATCTTTCTTTTTAGATAAATTATGTTTAGCGGAAAATATGTTCTTTACACCATCAGTAAAAGATCCTACTAAAGAATCGTTCGCCTCTTTTTTATTTTGTATAATGTTATACTTTTTACTAATATTTTCAACCTTTATAATTACTTCGCTCATGCTTATATATAATCGGCAAACGATTTTTCGAAATTTAAAAAATATTTTATAGAAAAAATGAGTATTAAAATTGTAATCAGGATAGAACTTGAAAAATAAAACACATTAAAATTTTCGAAATTGCCATAAAAGCAATATTTAAAGGCATTTAAAATACTAACTAATGGATTTAATTGATAAATTATTTTTGTAAATTGAGGTATGTTTAGTTTTAAGATAAAGTCTGAACTTAAAAATACCGGTGAAGCATAAAATAAAATTTGAATTGCAAAGGGTAAAATAAATTTAACATCTCTAAATTTTACCGATGCAGTTGCAAACACCAAGCCTAAGCCAAAGCTAAAAACAATTCCGTAACAGATAACTAATGGTAAAAAAATTAGTTGCCAAGGAGGTAAACCTTTAAAAATTAAAAATAGTGTAATATAAATAACAAAGGCAATTAAAAAATCTATAAAACACACTAAAATGCTAGACAGGGGTAAAATTAATTTCGGAAAATAAACTTTGGTTAAAATATTAGCGTTTGCTGTTAAAGAATTACTTATATCTGTAATTGTAGTAGATAACAATTGCCAAAAAATAATACCTGCCGATACCATAAAAAATTTTTCAGTAGCCGATTGCGATTTGTCAACCAAAATAGATAAAAAACCAAATATGACAATGTTTATTAATGGGCGAATAATACTCCAGGCAAAACCAATTTTTGTTTGTTTGTAACGAACAAATACATCGCGCAAGGATAAGTATTTAAACAAGCCGGTATACCTTTTTAATTCACTAAAATTTAAAAGCGATTTATCAGAACTTGTTATTACTGTTTTCATTTAATTAAGACATAAATATACGTAATTATATGCTTTTTAAATTGTGTAAACTTTGCATTTTATAAGTAATTTTGTGTTTATAACATGCACACTATAGAACCCTTTTATAATTGGCAACATTTGTACGTTGCGGCTCAGGACCCTCAATCGCCCTTTTATGGTACTGAATACAGCGAATTTGAATTTAGTAAAACCATTTATAATTATTACATACACCCACAGTGGGACGATATCGGCAGCGAAACTCTTTACATAAAAATTTTATTTGTTGAATATGACGAAAAGTACGCCATTATTGAGATTATTGGCGAATGGAATGATGCAATAAATAACGATATTATGTTATTAAAGCGTGATTTTATTGACGAACTAATTTTACGCGGCATAAATAAATTTATTTTAGTAGGTGAAAATGTGTTAAATTTTCACAACAGCGACGATAGTTATTATGAAGAGTGGTTTAATGATAATGATAACGACGGATGGATTGTTTTATTAAATTTTAGAGACCACGTTTTAAAAGAATTTAAAAAAGCCCGCTTGGATTATTTTTTTATTTACGGCGGTGAATTGGACGATTTTGATTGGCGCAAATTTAGCCCTGGTCAAGTGTTTGGTAATGTTAGTAAGATTATAAATAAACGATTGGGTTAAAATAAGTCTTTAATAAACATTTAAAATTTTAAAGCCCCGCCCAAGCCTTTAACGTTTGTTTTTGTTTTTCGGTAATATTTTCACTTAAAGTAATTTGATTTTTGCGGGTAATTTTTACTTTTTTTGCTTTAGCTTGAAGAGTTTTTACTTTGTATTTACCGGCTTTTCTTTTAGGGCGATATATTTCAACTACCACTTTATCGTTATCTTTTACGGTTTTATAATAAGTACCAATTACCTCTTTTACCATTTCTATTTTTAATTCTTTACCATTAAGTTTATATAATTCATCACCATTTTTATAGCCTAAAGATTTTCCAAACTCATCCATATTGCTAATACTAGTTATAACTAATCGTTTGGTTTCCGGATTGTAATCTAAATCCGCGCCGCCAAAACTAAATTCCGAAGTTATAATTTCTTTAGAATAATTTATGCCAACTTTAGCAAGTATTTCAGCCATTGGCAAGGGTATTTTCCCACCTACATGTTTTTGTAAAAAATCACCAATTTGGGGATAGGTAAATTTCTCAATGTCATTAAATAAATCTTCATCGTTAAACGATTTATTTTTACCGTATTTTGTCGATAGGTCTTTCATTAAATTTTGAGTGCCATATTTCCCATCACTTAAATCGCGCAATAAAATATCTAAACACATTCCTATAACAGCGCCTTTTTCATAAACATTGTTGTATTGTTTATGTGTTTTTTCTTCAAGCACATGTTTACTCATCCATGTAAAGCTCATGGTATCGTTATATTGCTCAATGCTATTTTCATACTTTTGAAGCATGGTATTTAATAATTTATCAATATTGGTAATACCTCCTTTTGCTTGTGCGTGATGCGCCGCGTATTCGGTCATACCTTCATAAAGCCACAAGTGCTCACTCATTTGCGGGTTATTAAAATCAAAATCGCCAATTTGTTTGGCATGAATATTTAAAGGTGTAACTATATGGAAAAATTCGTGAGCCGAAACATCGCGAATTTCTTGCTGTAAATCAGTACTATCCATTTCGCCTAACACGTAAAACGAAGAATACGAATGCTCTAAAGCACCACTTGCACCTGTTAATGTAGGTTTATCAATAAAATAAAATATAAACGCATATTTATTTACCGGTAATTCGCCACCCAAATAATCGCGTTGTGCGTATAATAATTCTTTTAAAGTATTAGCAATATATTTAGCGTTAACTTTATTATTGGGTGAATAGCAGCCTACCAAAACATTAGTATTGCCAACTTTTACCGAAGCTGTATCAGGTATAGCGTACATAATTGGCGAGTCAACTAAATCATGATAATCAAACACCGTTATTATATCTTTCGCATCGCCTATTTTTATATCTGATAAACCTGTTACAGGATAAAAGCCTTTTGGTTTTGTAAATTCTAAAACAAAATTTTTATTTGTTAGGTTTTTAAAATACCCAAACATACTGTGTGTATTTATCGAAAAGTTTTTGCCATCTTCAAAATTTGTACCACCGGGTTCAAATACAACTTTATCTTTTGTGTTTGGTAAATCTGTTTTGTCCCATGTATCGTCTACAGTATATGTAATTTTATCTATCTGGTTTGCAGGCGATAATTTATAAGTGTTAACATCCATTTTTGTAATCGTAATTTTTGCGCCATTTTTTCCTACTGCTGAAAAATTACTAATAAATC
>JAYVGH010000016.1:0-17493 GCA_043772435.1 Bacteroidota bacterium | reverse complement strand
TTATATCAAATTCCATAGACGTTTTTTTCTAATGCTACGCATTAGAGATTTTAAATCCAAATTTATTAAATATTTTCTAATGCGGAATTTGGGTTAAACTTGAATTAAGATTAATTTGAGAGAAAACACAAGCATTAACCAATAAAAAAGTTAGCAGTAAATATTTTTTCATACAATTTTTTTGCTTCAAATTTAAAATTTAATTCCTAAAAAAAAATTAAATTACGCCAATTGCCACAAATTATGCATAAGTGGTAGGGTTTATTGAGTGGTTGGAAAATTATTTATTTTGGATTTATGTAAGAATAAAAAACTGAACATCTAAACATAGAAATATCTAGGCGAGTTATTGTAAAAAGACGAGAAGTTTTTTATATGAATATCTATTGAAAAAAAACCGCTTGCGTTTTACAAGCAGGGCTTTTAAAACTAGTTTGTAGGAGGTGGGCTAAAATCCCTTATATCTACCGAACCAAAATTAAGTGATGTGGCAACCATTTTATTTTTGCCAAACGGGGTGTATACATTAATTTCTAAAATTATTCCTCTAACGTTTTTTGTTATACTGCCTGCTCCCAATATTACCGAATTACACGAAATAGAATCATCGTACCATATTTGTATCGGAAAATTGACGTTTGCTTTAGGGATCATAATTACATTTTTACATGTTCTTGCAAGTATGGTTTTTGTTTGCAGATTTTTTACATATATGTATGCTGTATCATCATAATTTAAAATATCCGATTCGCTAATGATTGTATCATTTTGTTTTGTTACAACATTCAAATTACCATCAATTCTGCTTACATAATTTATTTCCGCGGGCTTTAATATTGTTTTTTCATTTAATTTTCCATTGTATTTTGTTTCCCAAAAAGCGTCGTTTGAATTATATGCAAATCTCTTTTGCACCGAATCATTCGTTTCAACAGTATTATGAATTGTATCTACAATAAAAATGCTGTATAGAATTTCGCCGGAAGTTTGTGCTGTAATTATTTTACAAAAGTTGGTTAGAATTGCAAAAAGCAAAAAATATTTTTTCATATTACTAATTTTTAAATTTTAATTAATTATGATCTTAACTGTATTCATTGAGTTATCTTTTAATCTAAACATCACAAAATAAATTCCTTTTGACTGGCCTGTTAAATCTACACTTGTAACACTATTCATATTTTTCATTTCATAAACCGTTTGACTTAGAGAATTCGTAATATAAACCGATTCATAATTAGATGGCTCATCTATAAAAATACTAAACGTACCGGTTGATGGGTTTGGATAAACTTTTGTAACAGATGATCTTGTTGTAATTTTTTTCACATTCTTTAAAACTATTTCAAGCGTTTCTTTTTTCTTAGCTTCTCTTAGCTCTGCTATTTTATTTTCATCCATTACTTCAGACTTAACATAACTTGTGGGATGATTGCTGAATGCCTTGCTGCTATCTGTTTGTGAAAATGTTCTTGCATTTACAGAAAGATCAAAAGGATTAGTAAAATCTGCATTATTAGCGCAGAAATTCTCATCGTTTTTTATGTAAGCGTGAAGCTTTGAGCCCGCTGAGGCTGTAAAGCCTGGTTTAAAATAAATTACTTTTCCTGCCTGAAAAGTTGCATCAGCACCGGAATTTAATTTATTGGTAGCAACAATGTATTCATGAGAAGGAACAAATGCCGGATTTGCCACGGAGCCCCAGGGATTTCCATTTACAGTTGTTGGATAATCAATTTTTAAATCTCTTGAGGTTAAATCAACCATCCTCCAACCAAGATATCCCGGGTTAGCTTGTTGCGCAACTAAATAAAATAAGTTATGATATAACATATAGTCTAAACCATTATACTCACCAAGAAAATTATGGTTAGAATTTCTTCTATCAAGATGATCTAATCGGCTTGTTGTAGACCACTCTCCATTTGCTATAGGTCCTTTTATCCCAACGTTTACATCATTGCTATTCCAATTAAATGGGCCTTCACAAGGGGCTGCATCCAATAAGGAATAAGAATTGTCAAACGATGACGTCACAAAAGCATTATCAAAACAATTACCCCAACCGTGAATAGCCATTCTTAAAAGGTCCCCATGAAATATTCCATCACTGTTTATTCGAATGGATTGATTGTGTTTCGTTTTATTTCCTTTATATTCATAAACACAATTAGAAATACCAGCAAGGTTTGTACTCATTATTGGCACATCTGCCGATAACCAAAAGCTTCCTAGTTGAGCAATAAATAAATTTTCATAAACAAGACTGGGATGCAAATGACTTCCACTGAAATGTGGGTAAACATTATAAGCCGCTTGCTCTATAGGAGAAGAAATATTTTTTCTATACCAATTTTGGGCTTTGTTGCCACCCGTTACCCAGTCATTCCAATCACATTCATTATTAAAGTGATTTGTTGCACCATATGTTTTATAGCCCCAATCAAAATTTTCCATTTTATTTAAAGCTTCTGCCATCGGATATGAAGTAAGATAGGCTATACCTCCCCAATCAGAGCCAATATCATCACCGTTTGGATATTGTAGGTTCCACGCAAAGCTATTACCATATCCATCTTTCATATAATTATATACCCTATGGCCTATAGCATAGGCAGCATCAGAAAAACTTCCAGGATCGCCTCCGTGAATATTATTTCCTCCATACGAAACTTCTGGTGGCACAAAACGTCTTACTAATGCTAAGCCAACTAATACATTGATCCAATTATCCTGGCTAAGATAAGCGCCTTCATACTTTCTATAGTATCCTTTTGGAGGAAAATTATGGTTATGATCCCATTTAAAATATCTTGGAACAATAGTTTTATCTTTACTATCTGGACCTCCTCCACTGCCATCCAATTCATTAATAAAAATTTTGCTTTTAAACCCTTTATTTCCATAATAATTAAAATGGCTTAAATTATCTGTAATAAAATTTTCTCCCGCAACATCATCCCTTAGCATAAAACCATCTAGTGATGAAGGATAACTCGTCCCCCAAGCTGATTCAAAATTAATCTCTGCTTGTAAATCCATCCTATTTAATGCTCCTAAAGCGTAATAAAGTTCTTTTATAACGGTATCTGGCGACTGAGAATTCAACTGTAGCAAAGCATACTCCGTTGCAAGAACTCCTATATAATAACCTAAATCTCCCATTGCATCTCCCCATTTTGCTTTCTCGCCTGATTCAGCATTTGGAAAAACGAACTCGCCATAAGGGTTATCATTAGGATAATAAAGAAATCCTCGTTGTTGCATTGGTATACTTTCTCCTGGCCCGGAGCCAACCTTCATAAAGTCGTTTCGCAAGCGCGACCTCATATTCCAATATTTATTATGAAGTTTTCTGTCGGTTGCTATGTTTTGAGTAAAAAACTCGGTTACTATAAACAACAAACCTATTATTAATTTTAGTTTCATCTTTATTTATTTAAAAAGTGATAATATTTTATTAGTTACAAAGCAGTATATTAAAAACCATTTATTTATTGTTATCTACTTTCTTTTTTAAAATTTCCATCTCTTTTCTCAATTCGATAACATAAAGTGTTAACTCCTCAATTTTCTCCATTTGAAGCTTACTTATTTCACTTATGCTTATGCCGTTAGCTGCAACTTCGTTTGCACTTGGCATGTTAGGCAAATGATTATTTTCTTTTATGTAATTTTCAATGCTTTCTAAACTTTTTAATTTATAGTTTTTATCAAATACATAATCCGGCCAATTTTGAATAGTTACAACAATTTCCTTTGCAAGTAATTTTCCATTAACACTTAGCAATGTATTGTAAGCATGCACATTATTCCCAGGTAGAGCTCCGCCAATCTGCACCATACCTGTAGATTGATACTGAGTACTTGATTTGATTTTAAATATTGAATTATTTAAGATTGCAGCATCAGAAAGGGTTTGATTTGCAGAACCCGTATTTGGAATAGCTGAAAAATACATATTACCACTAACATCTCCAAAAATTACACCTCCACCATTATGTACACCATCATTTGAAATTGTCCAAGTGCTTAAATTTTGTCGAGATGCGTTAAAACCAAGATAAGAAGTTCCATAAGCTAAATTAACTCCTTCTGCACTTCCAATAGCAAGCTTTTTCCAACTATCTCCAACTTGCAATTTATCACCAGGAGTGCTTGTTCCAACACCAACATTTCCGTTAATAATTGTTTTACCATTGCCATAAACCGAAAAAACGTCTGAAGCGCTTGGGTCTGTGCTGTTTATTACGCTAATCGCTTTGTCGGCGACTATTGTCTGCCCTATTGTTAAAATACTTCCGTTAGGGTTATATACCGGACTTGTAAATGCTCCAATATACGTTTTACCGTCGGCAAAAGTTTTAAATCGTGAAAATGTAGGAGTAGGATTCTGCACTATTTCAAAGGCCGTTCTACCACTTGATTGCGCTGAAAACCTTATTCCATCATATTGACCACTTCCTTGTGAAATATTTAGAGGGATCAAAGGATTAAGCGGCCCAGGCCCAAGTTCTATATTGGTAGAAAATCTGCCACTTCCGTCAACATCTAATTTTGTTGCAGGAGCAGTTAACCCAATGCCAACATTACCCGTATTCTTTTGAATTAAAAATAAACTGTTATAATTGTCCCCGTAATCCCCTGATCCGCCAATTACAAAATTACCTGCACCCCAAGCCGAATTTCCACTACCTAGCGAAAACAATGACCAGTAATGTCCGCCAGTAGACATGTTTTTCATATGTAATGCCGACGCTCCGACATTTGATCCTGTGCCAATTTGAGTGATCCTGATGCCATCTTCAGCACTAGAAGATGAAACTTCCAGTTTTTTTCCTGGTGATGTTGCCCCAATGCCCACATTATTATTAAGTGCGCCTGAGCTTCCCTGAATAACTCCGGAAGGTGTATAAATTTGAGAGTATCCAATAGATGCAAAAGCTAAGAAGCTTCCAAAAATTAATTGTTTTTTCATGGTTTTTGTTTTTAATACTTTTACAAACTTAAAGTATAAGTGCTTTAAAAAAATTTAGTTAGTGTACTTTGCACAAACTTTAATACAAGTGGTAGGGTTTATTGAGTGGTTTATAAAACCATTTTTTAGCGGTGCAAAATCTCTGAAAACCTTACTAAATCGATTAAAAAAGTATAGTGTGTGGTTTTTGTTTTATAAGTGGTAAGGTTTATTGAGTAATTGGTTTGTTGGTTTTTATTCTGAAAATTTTTTAATACCTATCTTGCAATTATTATAATATGGACAACTTATTTTTTTTGAAATACAAAAAACACTATTTATTTTTTACACTGGTTGTTTTAATTTTTATTAATTCTGTTAATGCACAAACACAACAACCTGTTGCGAAATTTTCGTTTAATGATCAAAAAAACTTTGATGAGATAAGCCAAAAAAAAGTGAGGTTTGCTGGAACAAGCTATGCTTTAGATAGATTTGGGAATGAAAATAGCGCAGTTTATTTGCATGGCAATCAATATAGTTATATTAATCTTGGTAATTATCCTGCCTTAAAATGTAAATCTGCCAGTATTTCTTTATGGTTAAATGTTAGTAACGAAATTTGGGCCGGGCAAGGCTACACCATTAATCCGGTAATACTTACAAAATCATGCAATAAAGATGACTTTTTCGAATCGTATGCTATTTATTACATGCCCGAAGGTGACAATATAGGTTGCTGTTTAACTAAAGACTCCACAAACCAAATGGGCATTCCGTCTGCCACTAAATTTGAACGGTTTAAATGGCATCATTTGGTATTGACCTATAACAAAGAAGGCATGGCTTTTTACATTGACGGTAAAAAGCAGGGCGAATTTACTACAGGTTTTGCAGCAACATTTTCTAAAACAGATTCTGTCTTAATTGGCTCAACGGGCAATCAAAAAAACAATCGTTTTTTAAACGGATTTATTGATGATGTGGCCTTTTACGACAGAGTTATTACTGCGGAAGAAGTTGAGGAATTATTTAATGCCCCTAACCCAAATAAAAATAAAATTATTTTAAATTGGTTTTTAAGATGCCTTGTAATGATAGTTTTTATTTTAATAATTTATTTTATTGTTAAACATAGAGTTAAGCTTGCCATACAAAAAGAAAGAAGCAGGCTTGAACTTAATAATAAATTACTAGAAACCGAACTGCGCGTAAACAGAGCATCTATGAATCCGCATTTTTTATTTAATTCGTTAAACGCCTTGCATAATTTTGTTTTAGCTAAAGAAATTGATAATGCCAGCAATTACCTTATTAAATTTTCTAAATTAATCCGTAAAATATTAGATAGTAATATGCACGAAAGCGTTTCTCTTAATTTAGAAATTGAACTTTTAGAGCAATATCTTGAATTAGAAAAACTAAGGTTTGATGAAAATATTCAGTACACAATTGTTACCGAGGATTCTTTAGTTTCATCAATCGTTCGAATACCCATTATGATGCTGCAACCCTTTGTTGAAAATGCTATTTGGCATGGTTTACTTAATAAAGACGGCGATAAAAAAATAAGCATTGCTTTTTCGATGGTAGAAGATAAATATATTTTTTGTGTGATAGAAGATAATGGTATTGGCAGAAAAGAAATAATTGAAACGGTTGTAGAAAAAAAATCAATGGCCATAGCTTTTATTAAACAACGTTTGGAACTTTTAAATAAAATTCATAATTTAAACTGCAGTTTAATAATAGAAGATAAAATAAATCAACAAGGTACTATTGTAAAAATAATATTACCTATTTTAAAAAACTAATATGTTGTTACGTGCCATAATAATAGACGATGAACAAAAGGGTATTAATACACTTAAAATTTTAATTGATAAGTTTATTGAGAATGTAAAGGTAGTTGCTGAATCTGTAAAAGCTTCTGAAGGGGTAATATTAATAGAAAATTACAAACCTGAAATAGTTTTTTTAGACATTAATATGCCTGAAATGAATGGCTTTGAATTATTAGAAAAACTAACCTGGAAAAAATTTAATTTGGTTTTTACCACTGCTCATCAGGAATATGGCCTAAAGGCTCTAAAAAACAACGCCATTGATTATCTTTTAAAACCTATTGATTATAAAGATTTGCAGTTTGCAGTAAATAAAATTAAACTAAATACCGCCGGCACATTTGATGTTGAGTATAATACTTTAATAAATTCCATTAATCAAAATAAAAAAAAGAAAATTATCGTTAATTCAAAATTTGGTGTTGTATCCATCGAAACAAAAGATATAGTTTGTTTGGAGTCTAAATCAAACTACACTCAACTATATTTAAATGATTCACAGACCATTTTATCTTCAAAAACATTAAAAGAATTTGATGTGCAATTATGCCAACCCGACATACATTTTATGCGCGTGCACAATTCATTCGTAATTAATTTACATAAAGTACTGCGCTACCTTAAAGAACCTGAAACTATTGTTATGAGTAATAATCAAACAATTCCTCTTGCAAAAAGCCGAAAAGATTCGTTTTTTGAATGGTTAAATATTTAAAACAAAAAATATAAAATCGTTTTAGAGCCTATAAAATCAAGCATCTTAAGGTATTTAAGGTGTTTTTTATAATAAAAAGTTAACATTAACTGCTATTTAATAGTAGTTGGGTTTACTATCTTCACAGCTCAAATTATAATTCCATGAAAAAAATAATTACCCTTATTAGTATTTTTTCTTTTTTTATTACAAATGCTAACGATTTAATTGTTGAAAATCCCTACCAACAATCGTTTAAAAAAGCGTACAGCATTTACCCTGCAGTACCCAAAGGTGTTTTAGAAGCAGTAGCTTTTACACAAACTCGTTTTAATCATTTAAACGATACTTACGAACCAAGTTGTATTGGTTACCCGCAAGCTTATTCAGTTATGGGTTTAACCTTAGACGGTAAAAATTATTTTAGAAGTAATTTAAATAAAGTATGTCAATTATCAGGCTTTAGCGAGCGCGATATTATGGCAAATGCCGAAACAAGTATTTTAGCCTACGCAAAAGCATTTAATAATTTACAAATTCAATCGCACCTATTTGGTAACGATTTATCTACTTACAAATCTATTTTTGTTGAGTTAAGCGAGTTGCCATTAACAGAAAATTTACAAAATAATTTTGCACTTAACGCTCATTTATACCAACTGTACTGGTTTTTATCAAATTCCGAATTTCAAGATGCTTATAGTTTTCCCGATTACCAATTAAACTTAAAAACTATTTTTGGAACTAATTACGAAATACTTAGTGCAAAAAATGTAATAATAAACGAAACATCTATTTCAAATCAAAACGGAAGTAATTATAAATTTACCTCAACAGCATCTATTATGTCTCCCGATTACGCATCTGCCATTTGGGATCCAACTTCTTGTAATTACAGCAGCCGCTCCGGTACAGGCATTACAGCAGTTACCATACATTTTGTACAAGGCAGTTATGCAGGCTGTATTTCGTGGTTTAAAAACTGTTCGGCAAGCGCATCGGCACATTATGTTATTAGAAGTAGCGACGGACAAGTAACGCAAATGGTTTTAGAAAGTGCAAAGGCCTGGCACGTTGGTTCTGAAAACCCTTATACTGTTGGCATTGAACATGAGGGGTATATTAGTACAGCATCTTGGTTTACAAATGCCATGTACAATTCATCAGCGGCTTTAACAAAAGATATTTGCACAAGTAATTCTATTAACCCATTAAGAACTTATTATGGTCCGGGATGCAGCGGCACTACTGCACAGTGTTTACAAGGTAGTTGTGTTAAAATAAAAGGGCATCAAATGTACCCAGGCCAAACCCACAACGACCCAGGACCAATATGGAATTGGGCAAAATTTTATAAACTAATTAATAACACGTATTCAATAACAAGCACTTATACCACGTCGAGCGGAGCGTTTTATGATAGTGGGGGCTCTACCGGAAATTATGGCGACGATGAGCGAAAATTTTATTTATTTACAAAAGCCGGAGCAACCAATATTTCGTTAAGTTTTACATCGTTTAATTTAGAAAGTGGTTTTGATCATTTATTTATTTACAATGGGGGTTCTATTAATTCTCCATTAGTAGCGCAATACAGTGGCACCGTAAACCCTGCGCCCATAACGTCGGTAAACGACAGTGTGTTGGTTGAATTTAGAAGCGATTGTGCAACTACTCAACCGGGTTGGGCTGCAACTTATATAATGAATGGAACAGTAACAACTGCACCTATAGATGTAATTGCGCCAACTACTACAATTACCAGTACTAATCCTTGGAAAACCGCGGCTTTTACCGCCACTATTACCGACGCTGATAATGTTGGCGGTAGTGGTGTACAAAAAGGATATTACCAAGCTATTGATTATAATGGTACCGAATGGCGTGCAAATTACACAAAAGGTTTTTTTGCCGATAATTTTGATAATGCCATTCACCCCGATTGGACTGTAAAAGTTGGTACGTGGACAGTAACCGGAAACGCCTTAGTGCAAACCGACGAAGTAAGCACAGCTGCCGGAAACACTAATATTTATGCGGCTTTAACACAAAGTTTAAGCAACCGTTACCTGTATCATTTTTTAGCAAAGTTTGAAGGTACTGGTACAACTCGCCGTGCAGGCTTTCACTTTTTTTGCGACCAGCCTGATAGCAGTAACCGTAACAACTCCTATTTTGTGTGGTTTAGGTTAGACGACCAAAAAGTACAATTGTATAAAGTGGTAAACAATGTGTTTGGCACACCAAAAATAGATTTGCCTTTAACCTTTAATGCTTCGCAATGGTACGATATAAAAACTGTGTATGATCGCATTACCGGAAAAATAACTATTTATTTTAATAACGCCGCAATTGCCAGTTGGACAGATACAGCGCCTTTCAGCAATGGAAGCCACATTAGCTTTAGAAGCGGTAATTGTAAATTTAGCGTAGATGAAATTAAAGTGTACCGCTCGCGTGCAAACACAATAAACGTTAGTGTTGGTAGTAGCATGGCTAACGAGTTGCGCTATTTAAACCAAAACCCAACGCAATTTGCCGGAAAAATAAAATCTATTAGTCAAGATAGTGCCGGTAATTTATCGGCTATTGATTTTCATGATTTGGATGTAGATTGGACACCACCTAGTAATATTGCTTTTGTAAATGATGGTCCAACAGCCGACATTACTGTTGTAAATACAACCGACTCATTACGCGCCAATTGGGGCAATTCGTTTGATACTAATTCTGCAATTGCTTATTATTGGTACAGTATTGGCACATCGCCAGGTTTTACAAATACTTTGGGTTGGACAAGCAACTGGGGCGCAACCGCTGTTACTGCAAAAACCTTAACTTTAGTGCAAAATACTACCTATTATTTTAACATTAAATCCGAAAACGGTGCGGGTTTATTTAGCAGTGTAATAAGTAGTAATGGTCAAAAGGTAGATACTAATTCTACAGTTGGAATTAAAGAAAATGCTGATGTAATAGGTTTGCAGGTGTATCCTAATCCGTTTAGCAACCAATTAAATTTTAAATTATTAAATACTACATCCAGCAATGTAAAAATTAGTTTAATAGATGTGTTAGGCCGCGAAACTTTTATTACCGAAAGTAAAGAAGATAAAGGGGTATTAAACCAAAGTATTTTTGTGGGTAACATTACCGCCGGCACTTACTTTTTAAAAGTAAATATTGACGGGAAGTTGTATTATAAAAAATTGGTGAGGGAGTAATAATTAAGTATTGTTTTTATTAATTCACATTTGCGTAATTTGGTAGTAGGCATTTGCAGACTATTGTTATGTACGATTAAAAAAGTAAAACCCTACACCAATCCGCCATAGCATATTGTATTTGTGTGATAAAGGTAAAAATATATGTAAGTTACCACCAATTGTTGGACAGACGACACGAAAAAAACTCAGACATAAAAAATGTTCATCCTTCTCAAAATAATAAACGTATTAAGACTTTCGCTTAACGTTCTGACATTTTTATTATTTATGGATTATTTCGAAATGCAAGGCTCACCTACGGCAGACGAAACAGCAGTTTTTGCAGGTTTAATAATCTTATTCGTACCGACAGTTATTTTGTGGGTTTTTGACTTTGTTATTTATTCTCGCGGACAAAATCAAAAAAGAAATCAATATTTAAGTATTCTTGCAAATGCTCACTTTATTTCACTCTTTCTTTTAAATTACTTTATTGGTGGCGTTTGCAAATTTTTCTTCGATATCACTCTGACAGGAACTGCAATGATGACACTCACTTTTTGTTTTTTAATAATTGGTTCGTTGACAAATGTTTATTTACTCTTCTTTGTAAAAAGGACATCGCTGAAAAAAGTGCAAATCTAAGTTTTGCAGAAATGGACAAATATACTTACTTGGACATCATAGGTAGACATAAACAACTGGTGGTAACACGGGGCAATTGCGTCAGCGGGGTTGAAGGGTGGTTTTTTTGCTTTGCTTTTGCCCCTGCGAGACTTTTATTTTCGTAAAGCAAAAAAGAAAAAGTTTTGTATCTTTAATTTTAGTTTTCGGTTGGTAGACAGTTTGACGGTTCTTTAACCCGCCGAACGCAAGCCCCGAAACCGTTATAGCGCATAGGGGCGGACATTCTCCGTAGACAATTTCTCGTAGTCAAAAAGCATTTCCCTTCGACAGGCGACTTCTCACACGGGCGACCGCACAGCAGCTCTTTCGGTTCGACAAGAACATTCAGGTAAAAGGATTTTTAAAATTTTTTGCCGACGCACTTTTTTGGCTGGAAGCCATAGTAACCGCTATCGCACGACCTCCTTTTCGCCTCCTTCGGAAGGCGGATTGGCTATCGCTAATTTAGCACATTTGGTTTTTACAAAAGGCAGGCAAAAACCAAATAAGCTAAATTCCCACCGCACAGCAATATGGCGTGGCGAAGCCACCTTTATGCGCGTGCGCTTCGCGCCATAATGCGCGGCCTCCGGCAGGTAGGCATTTTTTTCGTAAATTGCATTGAAAGAAATCAATCCTGTGCACTTTATTAGTTCAGTTACATATCCTGACAAGACAATCCAAGATAAAATAAACTATTTTGTTGATTGTATTGAGTTGATGTGCCCTTCCATTTCTTATCCATTATGTCCAATAAATTTAGACGCAAAACTATTATGTATTGGTTTAGAAAAACTTGTACTAAGCCAAAATGGCAAGCGAATCAAATATATTAAGCATTACTTTGATACTTATAAAAAGCTGATTGATATAGATGATATAATTGTTAAGAAATATTATATCGAACAATTTAAAAAGCTAAATCAAGAACTAAAAACTATTTCTCAGCTCAAAGTAGACGCGAATTATGACTTCACTATTCTATTGAATATTCTATCTCAAATTAACACAGAACTTTCTACGTCATACTTTGAAAATTTAGTTAAGGAATTGTCAACGGCTGTCCTGTGCAAAGAAAATCTTTCAAAACACAATCACAGAGGAATTATAGAGCACTGTGCAAATGCTATTATTGTGGAATTTAGCTCCATTGGATACTCAAAAAATGATGTTCGTATGGCGTTTCAGACTGCTATTATGCATCGTGCCGACAGCATTAACGATATTGATAAGTCAAATGTATATAAAGTACCAGTTCCTCAAGACGTTTATCAATACCGGGAAGAATCTTATACAAAATATAAAAATCGGGTTAAAAAATATTTAAAATCTTCTACTTTACCAGATCAATTTAAAAATCTTGTTTACATTTTCAATCAATCGCAACACAAAAAGAAATTTGTCTTTAAAATAAAAAACATAAGAATATATGAGCAAGATGTAAAGCTTGACTTTAACAATACCCTATTCTCAAAATCAGTTCACGAGAAATATGTAAAGAAAAACACGAGAAAATCATACAAGGATTATCTAAAAGTAGAGCCGAACTGTATGTTTTATGAAATCGATATTTTTAGTGGTAATAACGCCGATGCATTACAAAAAGCAATTGTTCAAGTTAACGAATCGCTCAATTTCATTAATGCAAATATCGGAGAAAAGTCACGGAGAGCTTATTTAGACTTATCGGAATATATCGTTATCGATAGTTCATCAGCTTCAATAACCAAGAAATATGCTATTTCAATTAATAAATTTGATTTACGAAATCTCAATCATTTATCTGAACTTGAAAAACTGAATAGTAATCCAGCTGTTTCACAATATTTAAAAATAGATAAAATTTATTTTGAAGCATTCACTTCCGAAATTGATCCCTTTGCAGTTAGTTCATTATGGCGTTATTGTGAGTCTTTATTTATTGATGATAAAGACGTTCTAGAAATTCAAAAAAGAATCCTTAAGTATTACTGTAATAAAACTAAACAAAACATTTTTTTAGGTCCTTGGTCGCGGGTGAATTACTTCTCACACGATTATTATCATAATGGAAAGCAAGATTCTCTTGGTTTAAGTAATCAAGATTATTATGCTTTACTTAACAAAAAAGGAACATTTGGCGAATGCGTAGCTGATTGGAACAAGATTATTAGGCATCCGATGATAAATAAGTTAAGTACTAAAAGCCTGGCCCTTACTGATGATAAAATTTTTGTAGCACTTTATTCATACTACGAGGTTCTTTTAAAGGAAGCATATTTACTTAGAAATCTATATCAACACTCAAATATCATCATAGAAGAATTTCAAAATATCTGGCTTGAAATGTTAATCGATTTTATTGGTTCATTAAGATGGTTAATCATTGATGATCTAAAAGCCAAACCAAGCGTAAAAAATATAGAGGACATTTTTAACTAATTGGCCGTTCCCGCCGAAAAGGCGGTCGGGCTTTCCTTCCAATCTTTTGCAAGAGGCAGGCAAAAGGATTTCCGTTCAATCCCTAACGGTTTTCACCATTATATTGCTTTGTGGCATACTAAATGTGAATATTTAACGTTTAGTACTAATGCCCATAAAAACCTTTTACCTGTTTTTATTTTTAATGGCCTTTCAGGGCATTAATGCGCAAAGTAAATTTACAATAAGCGGTTACATCAATGAAAAGGGTAGTAAGGAAAGTCTTCCAGGCGTTACGGTTTACATTTCTAAATTAAAAGTAGGAACAACTTCTAATAATTACGGTTTTTACTCAATTACGTTACCAAAAGATTCGGTGGAAATAATTTTTAGTTATGTAGGCTTTAAAGCAAAAAAATTGAATTTTTATCTTGACAAAAATATTAGTTTCAATATTGAAATGGGCGCTGAAGATCTCGAAGAAGTAACAGTTACCGCAGAGCAAACAAAAAAAATAAGTCAGGAAACTCAAATGAGCACCGTTGATATTCCTATTGAACAGATCAAACAGATTCCAGCGTTAATGGGAGAAAAAGATGTTTTAAAAGTAATTCAATTAATGCCAGGTGTACAAAAGGGAAGTGAAGGCAGCGCGGGTATTTATGTTCGAGGCGGTGGTCCTGATCAAAACTTAATTATTTTGGATGAAGCGCCGGTGTATAATGCTAATCACTTATTTGGCTTCTTTTCGGTATTTAATGGTGATGCATTAAAAAGTGTGGAGTTAATCAAAGGAGGTTTCCCCGCGCGCTACGGTGGCAGACTTTCGTCAGTAATCGATCTTCAAATGAAGGATGGGAATAAAGAAAAAATTCATGGAGAAGCTGGTATTGGTATTATAGCAGCCCGTTTTACATTGGAAGGACCAATTATAAAAAACAAATGCTCTTTTCTTGTTTCTGCAAGAAGAACTTATATTGACGCACTTATTTATCCATTTCTCCCTAAAGATGGCAAATTGGGATATTACTTTTATGACATGAATGCTAAAATAAATTATGTGTTCAATGATAAAGACCGTTTGTATTTGAGTGGGTATTTTGGGAAAGATAAATTCTATTTGAAAAGAAAGACAGCGGATTCAGAAAGCATGTCTGGAATTAATTGGGGCAATGCAACAAGCACTTTGAGGTGGAACCATTTATTTAATAATCGTTTATTTTCAAACCTCTCACTTATTTTCACCAATTATCAATTGGGTATCGAGAGCCAGGAAAAATACGGCAGTGATTATTACAATTTGAAATATGTATCTAACATCCGTGACTTTGGAGCAAAATACAATTTTGATTTTATGCCCCATCCAAATCATTACATCAGGTTCGGTATAAATTCTACCTGGCATCATTTTGTTCCTCAAGCTTTAGTTATCAAATCTTCCGATCCGGTCAATGAGCTTAATAGTAAATCGCGTGCAATTGATACCTACGAAGGAGGAATTTTTATTGAAGATGATTGGAGAATGACTTCCAAACTTAAAATGAATATTGGTTTCCGACTTTCTGCTTTCTCAAGTAAGGGTAATAATTTCTTTAATCCTGAACCAAGAGCGAGCTTAAGATATTTGTTAGGAAACGATTTCTCATTGAAGGGCTCTTATGCCATGATGAATCAATACTTACATTTATTATCTAACACGGGAATTGGTTTACCAACAGATCTTTGGGTGCCCGCAACCAATAAGGTAAAACCACAACAATCGCAACAAGTAGCATTGGGTTTGGCGAAGGATCTCACCGATAAAAATTTGACGATTACGGTTGAAGGTTATTACAAATGGATGAAAAATGTATTGAACTATAAAGAAGGTGCAAGCTTTTTGAATGTAGGTGATAATAGCAATGCCGAAGCACAAAACGATTGGCAAACCAAAGTTGTTTCAGGCACAGGTTTAAGTTATGGTGCTGAGTTTTTAATCCAAAAAAAAGTTGGGAAATTTACCGGGTGGATTGGTTATACCTTATCGTGGACGTGGTTACAATTTGATTCGTTGAATTTTGGAGAAAGATACCCGGCACGTTATGACAGAAGAAATGATATTTCGGTAGTTGGCATCTATAAAATAAATGATCACATTACACTTTCTTCTACCTGGGTATATGGAACAGGAAACGCCATCACATTGCCAATCTCTACTTATGGCTTAGAGCAGCATACGATTCAGGGTGCACAACAATCGCAGCCTGGTGGTATTTGGCCTTACAGCGTAGCTGCTGATTATGGAAAAAAGAATTCTTTCCGTATGTCTCCGTATCATCGAATGGATATTGGCATCCAGTTCCATAAAAAATTAAAGCGTTGTGTTCGCACCTTTGAATTTAGTGTTTACAATGTTTACAGTCGTCAAAATCCGTTCTTCTATTATATAGATTACGATCAAAACTCAAAGAAGAACAAATTGATGCAAGCATCTTTGTTTCCAATTTTACCAAGTGTTTCATGGAGTTATAAATTTTAAATGATGAGAATATTTTTCATATTACTGATAAATTGCTTTTTTTTGTTTCTCTCGTGTACAAAAGAAGCGAACGTGAAATTACCGGAAACAAAACCTTTACCGGTGATGTATTCGTATATATGCCCTACAGACTCCGTAATCCGTTTAAAATTAATGTCGTCTTCGCCTTTATATAGCAGCAATCAAATAGATGTCCTGGCGGCGGTTTCCGATGGGGATGTGAAGATCAGCAGTGCGCAAGGAACAGCACAACTTATTTTTAATCAAAATACCGGATATTACGAATTAAAAACAAATTCGTACCCTATTGTACCCGGGCAAGTTTATAAAATGACGGTAACAACAATCAGTGGTGATGTAGCAACAGCGCAAACACAAGTGCCCTTCACAGCCGTTCCCATAAGCACGATAACAGTAGAGCCCATTACTGAAAATTACCAAACAAGCGATAGAATAAAAACCTTTTTTACAGATGAGGCTAGTAGCGTAAATTATTACCGAATAGCTGCATCACATTGTTTTGTTTATAATAGTCAAACAGATACAATATTTAACGATACGCAAATTAATGAGCTATATAGCGATCTGAACCATAATGGAGAAAGTAGCTCTTTGGCTGGTAAGTTTTATCAAAGAATTGATTCTACTGCGTATTATTCTACTGAGTATTATGATGTTTTTCTTTATAATTGTAGCCAATCGTATTACAATTTTTATAAGTCGCTTAAAAATTACTTAGGAGTAGGAATTAGTTTTCCTTCTCCAGCCGAGCCAACCCTCATGTACACCAATGTAAATGGTGGCTTTGGTTGTTTTGGAGCCTATACACGCAGTATGCTCAGATATAAAAAGAAATAAAAGATTAATTTCTTCCATTCATGAAATCAATCCTCTTCTTAACGCTTTGTTCTCTATCTCTATTTGGTCAGGTATCAATTAAGGGGCCGTGGACCATTGAATGTGGCGTAAGTACAAATACTTTTTTTAAAAGACCAGCCAGCTTGAATGTAAGATATATCTCACCAAGGTTTAAATGGTCAGATTATGAGTTAACAGCGGAAGAGGAAAAAAAATCAGAAAAATTCAAGAATACACGTTTAATGATTGAGTTAATCCCAGATTACGCAATAGAGAATTCGAAAGGATAATCAAATTCCTTTGAATAGTTCCATAAGCCGCTAAACCATTGCCTTCGTTTTTTACTTAAA
>JAYVGH010000015.1:0-67833 GCA_043772435.1 Bacteroidota bacterium | reverse complement strand
AAGTAAAAAACGAAGGCAATGGTTTAGCGGCTTATGGAACTATTCAAAGGAATTTGATTATCCTTTCGAATTCTCTATTGCGTAATCTGGGTTTAATTATCATCATGTAAAAACGCCTTCTTGTAAATAAAAAAATCCATCTTACAATAAGATGGATTTTATAAAATTAGTAATTAGATTAATTATTTACCACCCTCAACGGTTTTCATTTTTTCTTGTACTTCCTTGTATGTTGCCATTTTATAACCCGTAACATCAGCTTTAAAAATAGAATCATCTAATTTAGCTGTGCTAACTTCGGTTGATGTAATAAAAACTTTTAAGTCCATCCCACCTTGGTTCATAGCCATTTCTATTTCTAACGGACGGCCCTTTAAATCGCCAAAATCCATACTTGGTCCGCGACGGTTTTTAGCTTTACTGTTATTTAATTTTAATTTTTCGGTATACCAAACAGTCATTTTTTGTTCTTTTTTATCTTTACCTATAGTCGTTAAAATTGCTTTTGTACACTCATAACCGGCAATTGTTTTTTTATCCGTTAAGTATTCAATTTTTGGTTTATCAGTCCCCTTTTCTTTTAAATTTGCAGCATCTAACTCTTCTTTCGTTGCGGTCCAACCAGTTTTTTCGCCCATTTGTTCATTTAACATGGTTGTTGTTTTACCATCGTTAATGGTTGTAGAACTTCCCATCATATTAGAGGTTTCTTCTTTACTTTTATCGCCTTTGTGATAAGAAATAATTTCGCTTTCGCCCATTGCGGCGTATTCAGCGGGAAGGCCTTCTACTTTTAAACTCATTTTTACAGTTATATCATCTTGTGCAAAAGCAAAACTTGTAGCTAATAGTAATGCGGCTGATGTAATTAGTTTTTTCATTAGATAAATTTTAATTGTTTTTTTAACGTTCAAATATAGTACCAATTTAAAAATAATTAGCTGTTAAATTTGCTTAAAGGGATGGTTGGTTTTTTTTATTGAAGGTTGGCAAAAAACTTAGCCATTTCTTCTTTACTTACAATTTTCATCGAAGCGGGAACTTCAAAAGTATTGTCGGGTACTTCGGTATTAGTATATTTTTTTGCCACAAAGTGCATTTCTAGGCCCATTTTTTTAACACGGTAATCTATTAGCACTCCTTTAACTGAGGCGTAAGGGTTTAGTGAGTTACACTCTTCCATGCCTAAATCTTTAGTATACCATGCATTAAATTTTATGGATGGATTATTAACCATGGTTATATTTAATTTATAACATTTTAATCCGGCAATTTTTTTTGTTTCTTTAGTTTCTTCAATTTTTAATTCGTAATCTTTATTATCGTTTTGTACTTCTTTTTCGTTTTCAACACAGGCTTGCTTAATATCCATAAACTTTACGGTTTGTGCCACTGTTTTGCTTTTGGTATCGCCAATAATTGTGGTATTAAACATACCCATGGTACTCATTTCAATAATAAATTTTTCTTTTTTAAATTTAAGTGTTGCATTACTTGGCGCTAACCCATAAAGGGGATGTTTGTCGTCAACACCTTTGGTATCAAACTCTATTATACCTTCTTCATTACCACCAACTTTATTTTTATTGCCACCACATTGCGCGCAGGCTACAATACAAGTAGCAACAACAAGCAACAATAGTGTATTAATGGAAGTGTATATGAATTTTATTTTTTTCAAAAAAAACTTGCAACGTCTAAATGTATTAATTTATTTTTAATTAAAATAAAAAAAGCCATTTGTTAAAAATGGCTTTTTCGATTAAAAATGCATCTTTTTTAGAAATCTAATATGGCAATATTGTCCAACTCCCATGTTGTGGCAGAGCCTGATGCAGAATATTTAAACGCAAGGTGCACATTACTTGTTTTGTAAGCGCTTAAAGAAATATTACCTGAGTTTACAAAAGCGTAACCCCCGGGTGAAACGCTATAAGTTAACGAAGACCAGGTTGCCGCATTTGGATTGCCATTTACATAATCATTAGAAATAAGCGCAGTTAAAGAACCACCAGAAAAGTTTTTAGCATTCTCAAAATTTAAATAAGGATTTATATTATTCGTTAAATCAAATGCGGGAGAAATTAACCACGTTTCGCAAGTTTGGTTTGTTGGGTAATTAGAGATAGAGGCATAATAATTTGGCGCTCCACCAGACGTAGATGTAACCCAATTAATAGTGCCTGTAACATTTTGCATGGTCCATCCGCCATTTGTAATACTGTTGTCATTAAAACTCTTACAATAAACAGGGCAGGTTCCAGTTGATACACTAACGTCGGTATACTGTCTTAAGGTTAATTGTATAGCTCCGTTATATTGGCCAACAATGGCAATAATTTTTCCTTTTCCGCACGGAACAACGCTAGCTGCAAAATTTGCATAACCTGAAGTTCTTAAAATAACCTTTTTGCCAAATGAATTTACCACTACATGAGAGATAGAACCTTTGCCAACAGCATCGGCAAACGTTACATTTTTTGCACCATTATCAAATTCAATAGAATCCAGTACAACTAATTCTGACTGATAATAAAGTTGCCCTAATGACGGATTAAATGTTGCTAATTGATTAAAGGTTGCCTTTCTTGGTTTAACAAGTAAACCTGTTGCAATTTTATGTACACTTCTTTCAAGATCAATAGAATCTAATTGGATTTGGCTACCATAACTGTTTAATTTTACACCATTTAGATTGATCCTTACGCTATCACCAATATATAAACCACCAGAATAGGTTAAATTTAATTTTATTCCACTAGTTGCGTCTTTTATGTAAACCGATTTGTATAAATTTCCGCTTATCTCATCGGCTGTTATAACACCAACCAAATTTACATCCGAATTAAATTTATAAACCTTGTCTGGTGACATTAAATAATAAGCATTATATCTCTTGATAATAGAATCAATAGTAATATAGCCACTGATAGCAGGTGACGTTTTAGGTGGCGGAATATCAAACTTTTTTTTACACGAGGTAAATAAAATTGAAGTAATAGATAATAGATAAAGTGTTTTTTTCATTTTCTTTTTAATCAGATTAATTTTCTAAAATAGCGATGTCGTCTAATTCCCAATTAGATCCCGTTGTTACTGTACCTTTATATTTAAAAGCTATTGAAACGCCCACGGTTTTATAAGCGCTAAGCGAAATGTCACCGGAATAAGCAAAAATAAAGCCACCCGTAGATGTGTTAAAACTCAAAGGTGTCCATGTAGCCGTAGAAGGCAAGCCTGATACATAATTAGTAGAAACCATTAGTTCTAAAATTGGCCCTGCATAATTAAAAGCGTTTTGAAAATTTAATATTGGATATGTTGAGGCCGTAAGGTCAATTAATGGCGAGATTAACCAGGTTTCGCAGTTCGTGTTTGAATTGTTATTTATAGTAGCATAAGGTTTATTTGCCCACGAACCAAGCGTGTTTGTGGCCCAATTAACCGAAGCAATAACATTTTTATTTGTCCAACCACCACTTGTTGTAGACGCATCGTTAAAATTTTTCTTAAGGTAAACTACCGGGCCATTACAAACAGCGCTGTTCATAGACCATTCTGTTGTATTTCTTATTACTAATTGTTTTGTTGTTCCATAATTAGTTGCAATGCCAATTATGTTACCATATTTGCTCGGTATTTTTTGACCTGAGAAATTGGCGTAAGAATTTGTTCTAAGTGTTATACCATCGCCATTGCAGGATAGTAAGCTTCTGCTCTGCGATGTTTGATTAATATTAACGTATAATTTATTCGTATCAACAGAGCTAAATCCAATTCCATATATTACTACAAGATCATTAATAAAGTTTGCGAAATAGCCGGGAGCATTAATTCGGTTCATGTTTAAAACTTTTGGCTGCGGGTAAATTCCTTTTCCCAGTTTAATCATCGATTTGTCGGAATCAATTGAATCTATTTCTAACATTAAAGTGGAGGGATTGTAGCCAATGCTTAATCCGTTCATATTAACACGAATACTATCGCCAACAAAAATAAGTGGAGCCGATTTCATGGTTAAATGTATTGCACCAGTTGCATCTCTTAAAAATGTTTCTTTATAAAAATTGCCTGATACATCATCCGCTAATACTACACCGGCCAAATACGTATCTGTTGTAAATACTTTTTGGCAATTGTTGGTACAGCTTGCAATTGCTTTAAGCTCAACAATTGTTAATGAAGGTCCATCCGGTTTTATGGGCGGTAATTCTCCTTTTTTCTTGCAGGAAACAGCCATTACCAAAAGAACCATTAACAAGAAAAGATTTAAAATGTTTTTTTTCATAGTATGAATTTATTTATAATTAAAAATTAAAGCTAACATTAACTCTGTAGGTTAATCCCATCATATATTGGTATTTATTTTGAAACCTGTTTAACTGTCCAATATCCCAACGCATTTGTTCATATCCTGTATTCAATGCATTTTTATTATTCAACAAATTATTTATACCGCCATTAACGTTTAAATTATATTTACCCTTTATTCTAAAAGACTTAGCTGCATTTAAATTAATAGTATAAAAATCAGGTAACTTTTCCTGACCAACTATTTCTTTTATTTGCTCAGTGTTTCCCTGTGTAACTGCAACTAAGGCTTCTTCAGTCCTTCTGTCAGGGTTTGTTTGAACGTATAATTTACCAAAATAATTAAAGGTAGCACTTACATTCCAGAATTTTTTACCAACGTATTTATAAGTAAAACCACCAACCATTTGCGGTGTGCCGCCTACATAATAATCTTTCCAATAAACGGTTCTGTTTGTATATAATTCGGTATTATTATTGGTTTGCCAGGCTTGTGCTTTTGGACGATTAGTATAGTAGTAATTCCCATAACCAAAAACACCTTGTAAAATGTGCGAAGTAAATAATGATTTTTCCATCGTTAATTCAACACCCTGATGTTTTTCGTTTAAACCGGTTAAAAAATAATTTACGTTAGCGTTGTAAACATCGTACCAAAAAACACGCATATTGCTTTGGTTGTTAATAGAGGTATTGTAATATGTTGCCCTTACTTTAAAAGTTGGCGATTTAAGAAGGTAGCTTACTTCATAACTGGCAACCTGCTCTGATGTAACACCTTTTGTAATGTCGTTTCTGGTTTCAGGTGAAATAAACATGGTATTTACTTCCGGTGGCCGCGTTAAAAAACTACCATTAGCTGTTATAAAATTACGGCCATTAATCTTGTAAGTTAAACCACCTTTTATACCATAATTTAGAAAAGCGATAAGATCACTTTTTCCCATACTGCTTGTTGGAAATTTTCCATTAACAACAAATCCTTCTCTCCAAACCTGCATGGTTGAAAATTGAAGCCCACCATATAAATCAAAACTACCAAAACTGTACTCAGCCTGTGTCCATGCCTGCGCTTTGTTAATATTAATGTTAAAATCGTAACCAAATTTATCACCTTTATAAATTTTTTGATCGGGATTATTAATATTGTTTTGCTGAAAAGTAGAACTCACTCCAAGGTTTTGAGCAAACTGATCGTAGTCTAACCAATATGAACCGCCTAAAAGATCATTTAAAGTTTTGTATTTATGGTTGCGGTACATGTTGCCACTTAAACCAGCACTTATAAAAACATTATCAATACGCTTATTATAAACAGAATTAATAACCAAATTGTTAAGATTTTCAACTCTATCCTCAACAATATATCTTGACCTTGTTTCTGTAGTGTTTAATTGCCCCGCTTGCGACGGTAATTCATATAAATTCGCCTGATTCATTGCTATCATTCTGTCCCAATTTACTTGCCGAGTATTTACATCATTTTCCCATAATGCTTTCTGTCCATCACCCTGGGCAGTTAAACCCTGGTTGTAATAATAACTTGGAAAATACTTGTAATAATCAGGCCACGGATTTGGAGAATTGTTCCAGTTTATTCCCGATACGCTTGATTTTCCGGTATTGAAAAATAAACTGGTGCTTAACTTTGATGTGGTATTAGGTGTTAAAATATGAGTTATTATAAATGTAGGTCTAGTTGTTTTACGAACAACCGAATTTCTTACTTTTCCATCCTGGTATCCCCAAGCCCTGTTATAATAATGATCGTTCGTAAGCTCGTATGCCTCAAGCTGAGCGTTTGAGCGTCCGGCAAATTCTGTTGGAGAAATATACCCAGTAAAGGATAAGAGATGTTTATTATTTATTTTTTTATCAAGGCCTACATAAAAAGTATTTCCACGAATATATGTTCCCGGAATATATACTTCGTTACCGGTAGTGCTGCTTGCAACTAATTTTAGTGCCCAACCATTATCCATCATGCCTGTTGAATGCGATATTGTTACGCGATTTCTGAATGTTCGGTTTGTTGTTCCATATGCTATCCTAGTACCTTTTCTTGCAGAAGAAGCTTTTGAATCAAAATTATTATATCCTGCCGGACCTGAAAAACCATAACGCGAAGCCCCGTTTCCAAGCCTATACTCGCTAAAAGGAGCAGCGGAAAATAACCCGCCCCATTCGCCATATGAAGCAAAGCCAATTTCAGGATTGTTTATATCAATACCATTAAGCATCATAGATAAATTTTCATTAGAAAAACCTCTTATACGGTAACGCGCCTGGTTAAAGTGAAAAATCGAGAACTGTGCAAAAAGATCATTGCTAGACTGCAATAGGGTAGATGTTTCCTGTTGGCCAATATCCGAATCAATATCACCACCGGTTGCATTAAAAATTGGAACATTAAAATTGTTACCTAAACTATCTGCAGTATCTGAAATTAATGTTGAATCAGACTGAGAAACCTGTGCAAAAGAAGTCCCTTCCAAAAATAATAATGAAAAGAAAATTAAATGTTTGATAGTTGTAGATTTTATCATTAAGCTAAAATATTAAATATTGTTTTATTAAAACCTTTTAAAAACGTAATTACCTTTATATTCTTTAAATTTATTAGGACGCAACTTATAAACTCTTCTCATCCTATATTTATTGCTAACCTTTATGAAGCGGCTTCGGGCCTATAAAGAGAACCTTTATATTACCTCAAGGGTTATCGCTTCTTAATTAATTTTGGCAAATATATTAAAATTAAATCCTCGCTTTGTTAAATTATTGTAAATAAAACTTAACAGTCGACAACAAATTTAAATATCAATCTAGTTTATTTGTTAATAATACTGCGTTAACATATGGTATTATATAATTTATTTACTTTAGCCTCCAATAATTATAATATTATGAAATTTAAATACATTATTTTTTTAGTTTTTACAAGCTTGTCATTTTTTGTAAATGGCCAAAAGCTAGATAAAAATAAAAATTATTACCTTTCTGCCATTGGTTTTTGGAACGTAGAAAACCTTTACGACACCCTAAACGATCAATGGAAAAATGATGAAGATTTTACTCCAAATGGTAAAAATGTTTGGAACGGAGAGCGTTATTGGATAAAAATAGATCGCCTGGCCGAGGTAATTAGCAAAATGGCAACCGATGTAACGCCTGACGGTTTAGCTATTGTTGGTTTGTGTGAAATTGAAAATAAAAGTGTAGTACAGGATTTGGTAAATAACAAACGTTTAAAAAGCCGTAATTACCAAATTGTACACATTGAAGGACCTGATAAACGTGGCGTAGACCCCTCATTTATTTACAATCCAAATTACTTTAAAGTTACAAAAGCGGTTAGTTACCGTGTGGTTTTGGTTACAGATAGCACCCATCCTACTCGCGATATTTTAGTAGTAAGCGGTAGCTTTTATGGCGAACCATTATCGGTTTTAGTAAATCATTGGCCCAGCCGCCGAGGTGGCGAAATGGCAAGCCGCCCAAACCGTAATGTAGCAGCTAAAAAAGCGCGCCACATTGCTGATAGTATTATGGCAGGTGACCCTAAAGCAAAAGTATTAATTATGGGTGATTTAAATGATGACCCCGTTAACGTATGTGTAAAGGATGTAATTGGTACTTATGGCGATTTAAAAAAACCTGTTGATGGAAAGTTTTTTAATCCTATGGAAAAACCGTATAAAGATGGAACCGGTACTTTAGCTTGGGCCGATAGTTGGAATTTATTTGACCAAATTATGATAAATAAGCCTGGCATACCAACCGATTACAGCACTTGGCAATACCACGATGTGCGTATTTATAACAAACCCTTTTTAAAAAGCGATTTTGGTAATTTTAAAGGTTATCCTTTTCGCACATACAGCGGCGCAGCTTACACGGGTGGTTATAGCGACCATTTTCCGGTATTTATTACAATTGCTAAGGAGAAGAAGTAATTGTTATTCCTTTTTTCTAAAGTATTTAAAACATACTTTGTTATTATCTAAAATTAAAGTATCAGCATTTATTGAATAGTTTAAAACTAAAAAATGTTTTGAAACATAATTTTCTATAATGACCATCTTATTATTACATTTTGCTTTAGTTGAAAAAAGGTTTGTAATTGTAAGTTTTGTAAATTTATCTTGTAAAAACCAGTTACCAAATATGGAATTACATCCGCCAATATAAAACATAGAAGTATCAAATTTTAAATCTGAGATACAACTCACAAACTCTAAAATTTTATTCTCAATTTTATCATTAATAGAAATAAGTTGCCAATTTGTGTTTATTATACTGTTTAATTGGCTTTTTATATTAAAACAGCAAAGTGTAAAACAAATAAAAACATTTGTTTTTATTTGTATTTAAGCCTCTACTTTCGGTTTCTCACTCGCCTCTCTTATCTTCGTTAACTCATCATTTATTAATTTGCGTTTGGCGGTTAGTTCGGCAAGTTTTGCTTTTTCGGTTTCAATTTTTGTTTCAATTTCTTTCATAAAACTGTTGCTGCCTTTTGATGATTTAAAAAAGCCCAAATTATTTTCGTAGGTACGCACGTTGCTTAAAATTTCGTCAGCAATTTTTTTAATATGGTCGCCCTCTTTGCGTAATAATTCGCTTGCGTTTTCTGATGCTGTTAAACGTTCAATTTTATTTTTAAATTGCATTACCGCTTTTTCGGTTTTATCAATATTTAATTGGTCGTACAACTCATCTAAACGGGCATAAAACACATCGTTAATTCGTTTTTTATCCTTTAAAGGCACCATGCCCGCATTGGTAAATTCGGTAGCAAAGTTTTTTAGTTGCTCGCGGTTAGTAGTGTTGTCATCACTTAAAATAAAAGTATTAAAGCGTTCTAAAATTTCTTCTTTTGCTTTTAAATTGTTTTCAAACGAGGCATCTACATTTTCGAAATGCAATTTTTTAGCGTCAAAAAAAGCATTGCAAGCTTTTCTAAAACGCGTAAATAATTTTGGTTCGTCTTTATCGCCGTGGCTTGGGTATTTTTTCCAAGTATCTTGTAATTTAATTAAATCTAAAGTTGTTTTTTGCCAATCGGTGCTGGTTTGTAGGGCTTGCGCTTTTGTAATTAAATCGGTTTTTATTTTACGTGTTTCCGCAAATTTTTCGTTAAGCGTTGAATAAAATTCTTTTTTCTTTTCAAAAAAACTATCGCAAATTAATCGGAATTCGTTCCAAATTTTTTCGTTGTCTTTTTCGTTAGTTCTACCTGTAGTTTTCCAATCGTGTTGTAAGGCAATCATTTGTTCGGTGGCTTCGTTCCATTTTGTTAAAACATCTTCGCTAACCTTTGCCACTAAAGCGGTTGCTTTTTCAATCAGTTCTAATTTTGATTTAAGATTATTTTCTTTTTTCTCTTCAATAACATTGTAATGCGATTTTATTTTAGCGTATGTTTCATCTAAAACAGCTTTGTAATCGGTTTTTAACACATCCCACTTATCGTTAGGTACGGGGCCAATTTCTTCCCACTCGTTGCGGTATACTTTTAATAAACGCTCGGCTTCCTTTATATTTTCAAGGGCTTGCAGGGTTTTTAATTTTTCAATTAATTCGGTTTTATGTTCAAAATTCTTTTTTAAGTCGTGCTCTTGTAAATCGCGGTAAATTTTTAAATTGTAATGAAACTCCTCAATGGCTTTACTGTACTCAGCCTGAATTTCTTTATACTTATGAGTAGAAACTTGCCCCGCTTCGCGCCATTGCATTTGTAGTTCTTGCAACATTTTTACAGCAGCACCAACATTATCACTTAGTTTGGTAAGATCGTTTATTTTCGAAATTATTTCGGAGCGAATAACTAAATTTTTTGCTTGGTCGGAAGCAATTTTAGCGTCGTTATCTTTTTTAAGTTTGCCGTATTTTTCAACTAAACTTTCAAAATGAATATCTTCGGGCTGTTTGGGATGATTGAATTCATTGGCTTTTCCGCCATCGTCAATAAACTGTTGCTTTGCTTTTTCAAACTCAAGTGTCCATAATTTTTGATACTCTTTTTGTAGAGCACGAACATCTGTAGCAACATCACCTGCTTCTTTCGTAAGCAGTTCTTCTAATTTTGTAATTAATTCTGTTTTCATTTGTTGTTATAATACCATAAAAATAAGGCATAGAATTAATACGGCAAAATTTTATTACATAAATTTGCATTAAACTAAAGTATTTATTTTTGGTTATAATATACAATGATTCACCAAAAAAATATAGAATTACTACAATTTGATGTTGTAAAACAACTTGTAAAAAACAAATGTTACAGCCCACACGCAAAATTAGTGTGTGATAAACTCAGCCCACACGCTTTTATTAATGAGGTGTTAGAACAATTACAGCAAACCAACGAAATTAAAAATGTATTAGCGTCTAATGGATTTTTTCCCAGTATAGAACACGATGATATTACAAAAGAATTGACACTTTTGGGTTTAGATGGCGCGCTTTTATTGGAATCGGAACTGCTACAACTTTTAAAAACAACCGAAGTTAGTAATACTTTAATTCGATTTTTAAAAGGCAAAAAAAACACAATGCCATATTCATCCGCATTAGCAGATGAGGTAGAAACATGCGAAATTGTTGTAGACGAAATTAATAGGATTATAGATGTTGAGGCACAGGTAAAAAGTAGTGCATCGCCCGACCTGCAAAAAATAAGAAAACAAATAAACGAAAAACGCAGAGAGAGCGATAAACGTTTTTATAACTACATAAACGATATTCGCAAACATGGTTTTTTGCGCGAAAATGAAGAAGGTTATTTTAATGGCAGAAGAACTTTAGCCGTATTAGTTGAACACAAGTCAGAAATAAACGGCTTTGTGCATAGCAAAAGCGAAAGCGGCAAAACTATTTTTATTGAACCACCCGCCACCATTGCTATAAATAACGAAGTTGCTGAATTGGAAATGGACGAACGCCGTGAAGTAAACCGGATTTTACGAGAACTGTGCGCGTTAATAAAACCGTATACTACGCAATTAAAAAAAGCAATTCACGTTTTAATACAAGTAGATTTTTTAAAAGCAAAGGCTTTATTTGCCGTAGAACTAAACGCTAATTTACCCGAAATAAAAAACGAGTTTGAGTTAAACATTTATAATGCTTATCATCCGCTACTTTATTTGCAAAATAAAACCGCAGGCAAAAAAACTATTCCTTTAAACCTATCGCTTAACGCGAAACAAAGGCTATTAGTTATTAGTGGACCAAACGCCGGGGGTAAAACTATTGCTTTAAAAACGGTTGGTTTGTTGCAATTAATGTTACAAAGCGGTTTATTAATTCCGGTAAAAGAAAACAGTAGTTTTTGTTTTTTCGAAAAAATTTTAATTGATATTGGCGATACACAAAGTATAGAAAACGAGTTAAGTACTTACAGTGCTAAATTAAAATCGATGACAGAAATTTTAAATGACGTTAACGATAGTACTTTGGTATTGATGGACGAGTTTGGTAGCGGCACCGACCCGGAACTTGGTGGCGCCATTGCCGAAGCGGTGTTAGAGAGTTTGGTAAATTCACAAACACGCGGCATAATTACCTCGCATTTTAGTAATGTAAAAATTTTAGCCGAAAAATTAGACGGCAGTTTTAACGGTTGTATGTTATTTGATATTGAACACCTAGAGCCAAAATATGTTTTAAGTGTGGGCGAACCCGGAAGCAGTTATACCTTTGAAGTGGCAGAGCGCGTGGGTTTTCCAAAATATTTGATTGAACGCGCCAAACAAAAAGTAGATAAACAAAAAATAGAATTTAGTAAACTATTAGCCGAAGTACAAACGCAAAAAACAAAGTTAGAAGAGCAATTACAAAAAGCCGAACACGAAGAATTTTTAAAAAAAATAGCCAAAGAAAAATACCATGTGTTGCACGAAAATTTACAAGAAAAAATAAACCGCGAGCGCGATAAAAAAATAGAATTAGCAAAATTAGCCGATTACGGACAAAAATACTTACGTTTATTAAGCGACTGGAATTTAAAAAAAGATCGAAAAGATGTTATAAAACGCTTTATAGACGGCATAACCGCCGAAACAAAAAAACAAGACGACCTTAAAAAACAAAAAAAATTAGACAGCTTTGCCGAGAAAAAAATTGCGGGTATAAAACCAAATTTAAAAGTAGGTACAAAAGTAAAAGTACTAAACGGCAACCAAGTAGGCGTAATTGAAAAAATAATTAACGAAAAAGTGTTTGTGAAGTTTGGCACTATGCAAATGAGTGTGGGTATGGAAAATTTAGTGATAGCGAATGATTAAGCACGGTTTAAAATATTTTAAATCAATTTTTGTTTTTGTACTTTGTGTTTTCTGTTTTCAAATTTATTGTCAGGAAACGCTTCAAATTACTTTTACCAGATTTGGTAAATTAAAAAAGCATGAAATTTATACCAGAGATATATTAGAATACAAATTAAAAGGAGAAAAAACATACTCACGGCACAAAATTGCTACAATGCGCGATAGTATTATTGTGTTTGATAACGATTCAATAATTAAAATAAGCGAGCTTAAACGCATTAAAATTCATAACAGTAATCATTTATATAATCTATTTTCAAAGGTTTTTTTTATTGCAGGGCTTGGGTATTTAGGTTTAAATGTCACTAATAATATTATAAATAATTCTTTAGATAACAAAAAAGCAATATACATATCTGCATCTTTGATTGTTGTTGGAATAGTAATAAAACAACTAAGTATAAAACGTATTTATATTGATAAACGCAAAACGATAAAGATTTTAGATTTAAAATATGATAAATTGCTTACTAATTAATTATCAGCAAATCCAACATGTAGCTACTTATGCTTATAGTGTAAGCCCCCTATTAAGTACTGTTCGCAAACCCCGAACCTCCAATAAAATAATCCTAAAATCCAAGTTTTTGAAAAATGTCCGATTTGCATGTATAACTTATTTCATCGCCATAATATAAATCACTATTACCTGTAGTTACATTTTTTCTATGCACAATAGCTGCCATGCAGTCGGTATTGTTATTATGCGCCAAAGCAATGTGTTTTTTAAGTGTGTCTTTTTCTATAGCTTCACGTGGCGAAAAATTCTGCTTTGATGCAAATACAAAAACAGGTCTATTAACTCCATTTTTTGTATCATTTAGTTGAGGCATTATTAATGGGTTATCGTTTAGTTAAATTACGTTATAACCGCCTTTTTCTAATGTTTATGTAAATACCTGTACACACTCAGCTAATACATCGTTTTCTGTAATTATTTTCTTAGCATTCGGACTCTCACCGGTTTTTATTTGAGGGGATACAATTTCGTTTTTTTTAAATAAATTTTTAAAGAAATCCATAATATTATATTTTTAAATTTATTATCACCACGTTCCAACTTTTTTTAATAGTTGGAGAATAATAATTTTTATTAATTGTAAATCGATAAACGCCTCACTAAATAAAAAGATTATATTTGATTTAAAAATTTATAATTATGAAAAATCTACTTATTTTATTAACAATAATTGCAAGCTACGGAACCGTTGCGGCACAAAAAAAAGGTAAAGGCGAAAAAAAGGTTGTTGCTGTAACCAGCGATAAAAAGGGTTGGCACAAAATTGGCGAAATGACTGCAAGCTTTGCTAAAGAACGAGACGTAATGGTTGTTGTAGGGGCAGATAAATTTGCCGCAATACAAATTAAAGTTACCAATGCCGACATTAATATTAGTGATATTGAAGTGTTTTACGAAAATGGTTCCCAAGAAGATATTAAAGTGCGTTCGGAAATAAAAAACGGAGGAGAAAGTAGAGTAATTGATTTAACAGGAGGTGAGCGTAACCTAAAGAAAATAACTTTTGTTTACAAAACCGTTGGTGGTAGTGCTGATAAAGCTCAATTAGAGGTTTGGGGATTAAAAACAAATTCAAAAAAATAATTTTGTAATTTTTAAAAAGCTCACCCTTATAGGTGGGCTTTTTTTATTTCTTTTAATATTTCATTTTCAATACTTGTAAAAGTTAAGCCTCTGCGTTCATAAACCTTCTCGCTGGTTTCCAACAACTTTTCCAAATCATAGTTCTCAAAACCCTGTGCGCCACCCCAACTAAAGCTTGGTATTACTGTGGGTGGAAATCCACCTCCAAAAATGTTTGCCCCTACTCCAACTACTGTTCCGGTATTTAACATAGTGTTTATACCAGTTTTGCTGTAGTCGCCCATTATTAAACCACAAAATTGTAAGCCGGTTTCAATAGCTTTTTTCTGTAAATAATTATACAATTTTACATTGCCGTAATTGTTTTTTAAATTGCTGTTATTAGTATCTGCACCAAGGTTGCACCATTCGCCAATTACAGAGTTTCCTAAAAAACCATCGTGCGCTTTGTTGCTGTAACCAAAAATTACAGAATTGTTTACCTCGCCCCCCACTTTGCAATGCGGTCCAATGGTTGTAGCCCCATATATTTTAGTGCATAGTTTTAAAGCGCTGTGTTCGCCCAATACAAAAGGTCCACGAACTACACTGCCTTCCATAATTTCGCTGTCTTTATCCAAATAAATTGGTCCGGTAGTGGTGTTTAAAATACAAGCTTCAGCTTTAGCGCCTTTTTCTAAAAACACTAAATTTTTATCGCCAATTACAGTAACACTGTTGCTTAACGGTTGCGAAGTACGATTAACGCATACAATTTCTAAATCTAATTTTATGGCTTCCCCGTTTTTTTGAAATATGTCCCATACATTTTTTACAGTAAAAAGAAGAGTGGTAATTTCTATAGTTTCAAAACCCTCAAAATCGTCCAAATTATTTTTTGTTCCTACAAACGCAATAATTTCTCCGTTGCTGGTTAATAACTGATTACATTTTAAATTAACAATTAATTCGACTATTTTAAGTGTTGGACAAATAGTAGAATTAATAAATAAGTTTTCTGTAGTTTCAATTAGCGCATATTTTATTTGCAAATAAGTTTGTGTCAAATAACTACAATTTGTTTTTAACCACTTGTCCCATTTTTGTTTTATGGTTAAAGCACCAATTCTAATTTCGCTAATAGGGCGAGTAAATGTAAGCGGAAGTAAATTTTTCCAATTTGTTTCGGTATCAAATAATACAACGTTCATAATAAAGTATAATAGCATCTAAGGTAATTAGATTGTATTAATCAAACTATTTATTTTTTAATAATTTCCTAATTATTAAGAACGAAATAAATATAACAATAATTATAATTGTTACAATACTTGGATTCTCTGTTTCTAAGCTAATGAAAAAAATTTTGATTTTTAATTTTTCTATACTCATAATGTTTTGGTTAATATTATTATAACTTATCTCTCTGATAAGTTTTAGCAAAAATATGCTCTATAATTTTTTCAGATTATAGTTTGTGCCTAGTATTTTGAATTGCTGTAAAAATTGCCCAAAAAATAAATCCTTACCTTTGCAAAAAATTTCCCTTTGCAAAATCAATACGATGTTATAGTTGTGGGTGCTGGGCATGCCGGTTGCGAAGCCGCTGCTGCTGCAGCAAATATGGGCAGTAAAGTACTTTTACTAACCATGAACATGCAAACCATTGCGCAAATGAGCTGCAACCCTGCTATGGGAGGCATTGCAAAAGGGCAAATTGTACGAGAAATTGATGCTATGGGCGGTTATAGTGGTATTGTTTCCGATAAATCTGCCATTCAGTTCAGAATGTTAAACCGCAGTAAAGGTCCTGCTATGTGGAGCCCCCGTACACAAAATGACCGTATGCTATTTGCTCAACTGTGGCGCGAAATGCTTGAACAAACGCCTAACCTCGATTTTTGGCAAGACATGTGCAAAAGCCTTTTAATAAGTGCTGACGGTAAACGCGTGGAAGGTGTTGTTACCGGAATGGGAATTGAGTTTAAAGCAAAAGCAGTTGTATTAACCAACGGTACATTTTTAAATGGCATTATACACATTGGCGAAAAACAATTAGGCGGGGGCAGAACAGGCGAAAGCGCGAGTTACGGAATAACGGAACAATTACTTCAATTAGGGTTTGAAAGTGGCAGAATGAAAACCGGTACGCCTCCCCGCATCGACGGAAGAAGTTTGGACTACAGTAAAATGGAAACTCAAGATGGCGACGCTGTTGTAGATAAATTCTCGTATTTAGATAATACTTCACCGTTCATACCCCCCTTTAAAGGCGGTACCCAAAGGGCGGGGGATGATTTTGTCACGCTGAGCGAAGTCGAAGCGAAAAAACAACTCCCCTGCCACGTAACCTACACCAATCAAGCCGTTCACGATACATTAAAAACAGGCTTTGAGCAATCCCCAATGTTTCAAGGGCGTATTCAGGGTTTAGGACCTCGTTACTGCCCAAGTATTGAAGATAAAATTACACGCTTTAGTGAGCGCGAACGTCATCAATTATTTGTAGAACCTGAGGGTTGGAACACTGTAGAGATTTATGTAAATGGTTTCTCCACTTCTTTACCAATTAATGTTCAACAAAAAGCATTGCAGTTAATTCCAGGCTTTAAAAACGCTAAAATGTTTCGCCCGGGTTACGCAATCGAATACGATTATTTTCCGCCAACACAATTAAAACTGAGCCTTGAAACACTATTAGTTGAAAATTTATATTTTGCAGGTCAAATTAACGGTACTACCGGTTACGAAGAAGCTGCATGCCAAGGTTTAATGGCAGGCATTAACGCACACTTAAAAGTTTTTGAAAAAGAGCCTTTAATTTTAAACCGCTACGAGGCCTACATAGGTGTTTTGATAGATGATTTAGTTACCAAAGGTACTGATGAACCCTACCGTATGTTTACCAGCAGGGCCGAGTATCGTTTATTATTACGACAAGATAATGCCGATATTCGCTTAACGGCTCTCTCTAATAAATTGGGTTTAGCATCGCAACAACGATTAGATAAAGTTACCTCTAAAGTTAAAGGATATACCAAAATTATTGATTTTTTTAAAAATACAAGTGCAGAGCCATCTGTTATTAATTCATTTTTACAATCAGTTGGTTCGGCTGAAATTAATCAAAAGTTGCGTTATTTTAATGTAATTTCCCGACCTAATGTTTCGGTTGCTGAATTACAAAAAGTAGATGAAGATTTAAATAATTTCCTGTCTCAATTCAATAACGAAACCATTGAACAAGCCGAAATTTTAATGAAATACGAAGGCTACATTGAACGCGAAAAAGAAAATGCCGACAAACAAAAACGTTTAGAAGATTATAAAATAAGTTCAACCTTCGATTACAATTCTATAAAAAGTTTAGGCGCCGAAGCCATTGAAAAATTTAAAAAATTTAAGCCGGAAACTATTGGTCAGGCAAGCCGTATTTCGGGAATCAATCCTGCAGATATTTCTGTATTATTAGTTTATTTAGGAAGATAAATTATACGCAAATTCTGAGAAAAAAAATAACATATTTGTTTTTCGTTTTCGCGTTTATTTCATGCGATAAACCCAAAAACGGCAAAGGTAACCGTATAGGTTTTAGCGAAGTGCAAACACCGGCCGGATTAAAAATAGTAGCGGTTTATGTTTACAATTCGGGCTCGTACGAAAATAGCGATAGTTTTAACGAATACACCGTTGAAATTATTAACCCAACAACCGCTAAAGTTGATTTTACAACAAATTTTTCAAACAACTCGTATAACGACGAGGTAAAAATTTTACACTATTCAAACAATTTTATGCTTATTAAAACTAACCAATTAAAAATGGTAAGTCTTACAACCCCAAATTTAATTTTAGAACTTGATAGCATTACTAAACGTATAGAAAATACAAATTCTAACCTAAAAAACAACATTGGCGAACTAACTGTATTTTCTATCAATTACCTTCGTGTTGTTACAAAACAAGCTGATGCGTACATTATTAGTTTAAACAATTTTAAAGCTCACAAATGCAGCGCAAAGCCTAATTATTCAATCGAAGACAGTTTGGCTTTTGTAACAACCAGTCTGTTGCCATTAAAAAACGTTTTTGGCCCTAATTATACCCAACGTGTTGTGTTAAACGATTCAACAGTTTTATCGTTAGAATGCGAAAATACTAATAACATAACCAAAAACTATTTATACACATTTAAATATAGTTTAAAAAAACAAGCCCCACAAAATACCAATAGTGAGTTTATAACTTTTACCGATGACGACACTAGCACTTACCGAAAAACTGTAATTAACGAAAGTAAAACTCAACTATTTACCAAACCCTTTTTAACCAGTCGTTTAACAGGGGTTGTAAATAATTACGCCTACATTTTACATCAAAGCGAAGTTGGTAATAACGCACAACAACTGCTTAGCAAATTTAATGTTACTACAAAAACAATAGATTGGACATTAAACTTAAACCAAAACGGTTATTCGCCAGCAAATTGTAATGAACAATGGGGCAACGATTTAAAAAACATTTATTTTGTAAACTATAGCAGTGCCGATACCGTTTTAAAATTCAGCACCCAAACCGGTGAGCTTGTAAAAAAATATTATTGAAAAACAAATACTCTAAATATTTATTTTTTGCGGCACTAATTGCTTTAATTGGTGCGGGTGGCATTATGTATTATTTTACCCGAAATTACCACCCGTATATTTTTAATTTGGGTGAAATGGCCCATAACGGCGATACCGTTTATTGCACGTTAGAAAATTATACTACTACCCACAAAAGCAACACTTCACACGGTGTTTTAACCCAATCGTTTAACTCTAAAACCAACCAACGTATTGTAAATCAAAAAGTTAAGTTTGAATTTAAACCTAACGCGCCTACATTTTTAGGTTTTGCTAATGGTTTTGTGTGGTATGAACGAAACGAGAGACTTGTTTTGGTATATGCTTTTAAAAAAGATAGTGTTTTAGAAGAAGAAGCTTCAACCAAACTATTAAATACTCTAAACCCAAACACACAACTTGCAAATATTACCTACGCGCCTACTCGTGGCGTAATTTATGCCCAAATTACTACAGGCGACCGATTTATAATTAACCCAACCACATTTAGGTATATTAAACAAACAACTGAAAAAGCGAGCTATAACTACGCTTTGTTACCCGACACAAAAATAGAGGGTAATGGTGAGCGATTAAATGTGGATAGTTTGGAGTTAATTTTTACAGATTCTAAAAACGCTTCTAATCAAAAAAAACATATTGAAGCTGAAGTATATTCTGCAAACGGAAGTACTTATCATATGTTATCTCCTGTTTCGAGCTACAAATTAGAAACTGAATTTATAAACCCAAAATTTATACTTTACCAAAACAATATTGCCATACTTAAGCACCAAAATCAAATTGGCGATAGCGCACAATTTTTAATTACTGCAATTAATATTAGAACAATTAAAATTATTTGGCAGCAAAAAATTAATAATTTATTTAAAGCCGATAACATTACAGAAGTTAAAAGCTACCCATCATTAAACAGCAATTATTTTTATTTAATTTCTGATAGAACCTTACCCATTAAAATTCATTTAATAACTGGCAACATTAAACAATAGTTTCACGTGGAACATTTAACACTAAACCTTAATTTTAATCCCTTCCCTAAACTATTTACAAATAGATTAGAACTTCGGCAGTTTACAAATAACGATTTGCAAGATTACTACCTTATTAGTAGCGATGAGCGAGTTGCAAAAGCTTTAGATAAAAAACCAAAAACAGTTGAGGAAGCAAAAGGCGTGTTCGATTCTATTCAAAAAAATTTAAAAGAAAATACTGCTATTAGCTGGGTAATTTGTTTTAAAGAAAACAAAAAATTAATTGGTTACGTTGGTTTTCATAGAATAGATATTACAAACCACCGAGCTGAAATTGGCTATTGTTTATTTTTTAATTATCACCAAAAAGGCATTATGACAGAAGCCATAAAACCTATAATAAATTATGTTTTTAATGTAATGAACTTACGTTCTATCGAAGCTAAAACAAACCCTATTAACTCAAACTCCCACAAACTTTTGCTTAACCATGGTTTTGTAAAAGAAGCTTATTTTAAACAAGATTTTTTATTTAAAGGAAAGTTTATGGATACTGTAGTTTACAGTTTATTAAATAAAAACAATTGTTCCACGTGAAACAATATTACACGTTGAGCGTAATAGAAACGTGAAATCAAAAAACTAGATTTTAAAAAATGAAAACATTAACCCTCTGCCCCATTTGCAAAACACAATCTTTTGAACCTTTTGTAACATGCAAAGATTACACTGTGAGTGTGCAAAATTTTAATATTGTTAGCTGCAATAACTGTAATTTTAAATTTACAAATCCTCGTCCTGAAGACGAAAAACTAGGAGATTATTATAAGTCTGAAGATTATATATCTCACTCCAACACCAATAAGGGAATTATTTCTAAGCTTTATAAATCTGTTAGAAACTACACTTTAAAAAAGAAGTTAATCCTAATTAGTAAATATGTTTCACGTGGAACTATTTTAGATTATGGGTGCGGAACAGGAATGTTTTTAAAAGTTTGCCAAGATGCAGGTTGGAAATCTTTTGGTATGGAACCGGACGAGGGCGCTCGCAAAATAGCTTCAGAAATGGGTTTAAATATGTTTTCGGACAAGGAAAGGATACAAACCTATATTGGGACAGAAAAATTTGATATAATAACTTTATGGCACGTTTTAGAGCACGTTACAGATTTAGAAAAAACCTTAAACTTTTTTAAAGAAAAACTAAACCAAAACGGAGCTTTAATAATTGCAGTACCAAATTATGCATGTTATGATGCCAAACATTATAAAGAGTATTGGGCGGCTTACGATGTTCCTCGACATTTATATCATTATGAAATAGAAACAATTCAAAAACTACTTAGTAAATTTAGCTTTAAATTAATTGAAACCAAACCCATGAAATTTGATAGTTTTTATGTGAGTATGTTAAGTGAAAAATATAAAACCGGATCTATAAAATATTTAAACGCTTTTTTAACGGGGTTAAAATCTAATTTAAAAGCAAAACAAGCTAAAGATTATTCTAGTGTTATTTATGTGTTTAAAAAGTTTTAAGGTGCTTTTTAATTAAAACAAAACCCCTTGCAGATTTGCAAGGGGTTTTTGTTTTTAGATTATACATTATTTTATTTTTAATTGCACCAATCCTCCTCCATCGTCTTCACAATAATCTCTTGACCATTCTCGTCTTTTTTTGCCTAATAATTTCTGTTTATATACACTGTATTTCCACTTTAAATTTAATACCTGACCTTCCGTTTTTTTTATTTTTAAATGGTAAGTTTGATAATGCATAAAAAGAGGAAGTCCTCCTAAAGCACTAAATCCATGCCAATAGGGTAAAAAATTTATATAGGATTTAAAAGTAATTTTGTAAGATGGATTTATAGCTAAATTACAGTTATAATTACAGGTGCTGTCCTTATCGAATAATTCCCCTAATAGAAATGTTTTTTTATTCGCTTTAAGTATGGCAAAAGATTTGTTTTTTGAAACCACAACCTGTAAAGGTTTTTTTAAAGTGCTATAGGAATCAAACTCATAGTTTGAATTCGAAGTTTTTTTAAGAGTGTCTTTTTCTGTTGCAATGATCTTAAAATTACCAACGTTAGAAAACTCAGGGTAATTGTTTCCACTTAAAAAATTTACAGTAATACTTTTTAGGATGAATTTGTTTTTGTGAACTCTGCACGAAATTAAAAGAAACACAAGCATAATTAAACTTATATTAAAACGCTTCTTATTTTTCATTAGCTCAATATAAATTAAATACTTTATCCCGGCTTAGCTTTTAGCGAGTTTAGTATAAAAGGTAATTAGTAACTATTCGTTTTCTATTTAAGTTAAACTAAATTCTGTTTGTGCCATATCACAAATTTTCGCAAACTCCAACTCCGTAACTTTACCTACACTCAATCTGCCTAATCGCACCAAATCCATTTTTTCTAAGCTACTTTCTTTTTTTATTTGTTTAAGGCTTACCGGTTTTTTAAGTTCTTTGTGAGGGGCAAAATCAACTACCAACCAAGCAGTTTCTTCCGTTGTTGGGTCTTGGTAACTTTCTTTTACAACTTTAGCAATACCAACAATTTCAACACCCTCGTTACTATGGTAAAAAAAAGCAAGGTCGCCTTTTTTCATATCACGTAAATTATTACGTGCGGCATAATTACGTACGCCATCCCAAGTGGTTTTTTTATCTTTTTTAAATTGTTCCCAGCTGTATTTAAAAGGTTCTGATTTTATAAGCCAATAGTTCATATGTTAAGTTAATATTAGATTATTATTGAAATTCGTTTTTTCAAAAATACTACTATTAATTTTAATTATATTTGGCGCATGTGTAAAAAAGTTATATTTCTGTTTGTCCTTGTATCATTAGCGTACAACAAATTAATTAGTCAAGATACGATTAAGGTAATGGAGTATAGTTTATTAACATACAAAAGTAGTGATGGAAATAATGGACGATACAAAGATTTACGCACAATTGTTGCTTATGCCAAACCCGATATTTTATTGGTAGATGAACTAGATAACACAACATCTGCTAAGTACCTGTTAGACAGCGCCTTAAATAAAGCTGCTGTTGGCACATATTCCAGAGCACCATTTATTGATGGGTATGACACCGATAACACTATGTATTATAAAACATCAAAAGTTACTTTCAAATCCCAACTGGCAATAACAACAACGTTGCGCGATATTAACCAATACTATGTGTACAATGTAATTGCACCAGGCGATACGGCCTGGTTGTATTTACACATGAGCCATTTAAAAGCCGGAAGTAATACAACTATCAACCCAACCGATGCTAACCAGCGGCTAGCCGAAGTAACTAGCCTTTGTAATTTTATTGCTTCCATTCCACAAAACAAAAATATTATTTTCGCGGGCGATTTTAATCTTAAAACTAATACTGAGCCTGCATGGATTAAAATGACCACCAATTGCTCGCACCTTTTTTATGACCCAATTAACCAGGTAGGTACTTGGGCAGGTAATGCTTTTTTTAAAAACATTCACACACAATCCAATCGCACATCTACTTACCCGGGTTGTTGTGGTGGAACAACCGGTGGGTTGGACGACCGATTTGATTTTATAGTTGGTAATAGCTCAATTATTAACGGCAATTCCAAAATGAAAATTTTACCGGCAACATACAGAGTTTTTGGTAACGACGGCAACCATTATAATTTATCAACTATTGAAGCGCCTGTAAATACGTCTGTTCCAACAACAGTTAATCAGGCATTATTTAATATGAGCGACCATTTACCTATTATGGTTAATATTGTAGTTTCACCAGTATTAATTTCGGTAAACGAAATTGGAAACGATAAAAATTTGGCATTACTATTAAACCAAGGCACTTATGATTTAGAACTATTTGCACAAACAAAACACGACGATGATTTTGAACTAATTGTAATGGATGCCGTAGGAAGAATTTTAGTATCTAAAAAACTACATTTAAAAGCCGGCAATACATTGTTAAATACTGAAATTGGAAATTTAAATAACGGATTATATTACGTTACTTTATACACTAAAACCACAAAAGTATCTAGCTTATTTCCTGTAAATTAGTCATTATCTCTAAAGAGTTGTAATATTAAAGTCATGCTGAACTGGATTCAGCATCTCAGTTCTTTTTTCTTTTTAATACTTATTACCCTGAATCAAGTTGGTGCGATGGAAAAAATGTAGATTTGCTCGTCGTTGCGAGGAGCATTATGTTTTAGTAAATGGCGACAAAGCAATCTTTTACAAAGCTAAATTGCTTTGCTATCACTTGTAATGACGAAAATATATTATTCAAAGGCAAGTCGAAAAAATAATTCTTAAATTTACAAATGGATTTTGAAAATACAGAACGCACTGAACTTTCGGCATTAGGCGAATTTGGTTTAATAAAACACTTAACGCAACACTTTACAATTAATCACGAATCTACCATTAAAGGAGTAGGGGATGATGCCGCAGTAATTAACAATGCTAACCTACAAACCGTTATAAGTACCGATATGCTGGTGGAAGGGCCTCACTTTGATTTAACCTACGTCCCCCTAAAACATTTAGGTTATAAAAGCGTAACCGTTAATATAAGTGATGTGTGCGCTATGAATGCTACAGCCAAACAAATTCTGGTATCTATTGCAATTTCTAACCGCTTTAGTTTAGAAGCAGTTGAAGAGTTGTATGCAGGAATGTTACTGGCATGTAAAAAATACAATATAGATTTAATAGGTGGAGATACTACCACCAACAAAAGCGGTTTGGTAATTAGCATAACCGCTGTAGGAACAGCACAAAACGAAGATATTGTGTACAGAGATGGCGCTAAAGAAAGTAATTTATTGTGTGTAAGCGGCGATTTGGGCGGAGCTTACATGGGTTTACAAATATTAGAACGTGAAAAAGCGGTGTTTATTGATAACCCAAAATTACAGCCCGATTTAAGCGGAAAAGATTACATTATTGAACGGCAACTAAAACCCGAGCCAAGAGCCGACATTATAGAACTGTTTAAAAAACTAGACATAAAACCAACAGCTATGATTGATGTAAGCGATGGTTTATCGTCTGAGATATTACACATTTGTTCTCAATCAAATGTTGGGGTAGAGTTATATGAAGAAAAAATTCCTATTGACCAATTAACATTTGATACAGCGCGTGAATTTAATTTAGACCCTACACTATGCGCTCTTAGCGGAGGCGAAGACTACGAATTATTATTTACCGTTGATATTGCCGATTACGAAAAAATTAAAAACGTAAAGGAGTTTACAATTATTGGGCACATAACCAATGCAGCTAAAGGTTGTAATATGGTTGCCAAAGCAGGTACTGTTCACGAGTTAAAAGCGCAAGGCTGGAAGGCTTTGTAAAATAATTAATCTACAGGAAATTCAAATTGCCCTGAAATTTCACTAAGAGGTTTTGTGAAATCTATAAAACCTAAGTTTAAAATGAGTTTGGATTCAATAGGTTTATATATTTTGGAGATCACCTTATTATCACTGGAAACAAAAGCATCAATTTTTTTATTGTGCATTTGAGCAATCAATTTACAATCGTCTTTCACAGCAGCTCTTTCCATACCTAATAAATTATCTCGATTTTCAAGTATTGCACTATGAAATTCTCCAGCTTTTTTCCCATCAAAATAATCGAACGTTAATATTCTCATAGTTTTTAGGGGTAGTAAATTTGGGTCAGCTTTGACACTATATTCAGCAATAACAATAGAAGACAAATACATTTCAATTTTATTCCGAATAAAATATTCCCAATAATTTACAGCGTGAGAGTGTAGGTCGTCTGTATCTTTCATTAATCGAATACAGAAGGATGTGTCTAGTAAAACACTATTCATAAATACCACCCCTAATTTGCGAAATCCATTCATCAACATTTTTAATATCATTCCATTGACCAGCTGTTTTTTTAATTAAAATTTCTAACTCGGATTTATCGAACGTAGGATTATATTCAATAAAATCTATTAACTTTAAATCATGCAATCTGCCATCTGTCAAGCTTTGTTTTGCGATAACCCTTAAACCATGAATTTTATAAAGCCTATTTTCACCACTTTTTAATTGCTCTTTTGTAGACTCAACAGTTAATTTGCCAAACTCTTTACTAGTTATATGAATATTAGGTAAAGAAAGCCCCCCCTCTGTATAAATTTCACCATACAAATATAGTTCTGTTTCTACCCAATCAGATTTTGCCTTAAAAAAATTTGTTGACTTATTAATTTCTAGTTTTTCGCTTTCGCTAGCAGAATTCGTCAAACTAAAAACCCAAGATTTTTCTTTTGATAATCTTTGAAATTTTTCGAGTACAATAGCTCTTTTATTATCTAAGAACTCAATGGATTTACGTTTGCTGATTTCCGATATAATTCCATTAAATAAAAGGACCGCAGTAATTGGTAGAAAAAACTTATGTTTTGCAGATCCCTCTTCTAATCTATAAGAAATATGTGGTCTATTAGTTTTTTCATTACGATTTGGATACAAAAAAGTTTCTACATCTGTAATCATTTCCTTAATTTCAGAAATATCAATATCAATTGGAGTAATAGCTTTACCCGAAATCGTACCCTCAATTTTTATTTCTATATACCCTAGTTCTTCCATATTGGCAATTAAAGATAATTTATTTATTTTTACTTAACAAGGACTTACATTATAAAAAATCTTTTATTTTGATTAATTAACTTAACACCTGCTCCAAACTCCAGGCCTCAGGTTTATCGTTAAATAAAACCTTGGTAGCTGCCCAAACCGTATTAAATAATTCGGAAGTGCGGTAATTCTCAATACTTTCTTCACTATCCCACAAACTATAAGTAAAAAAAACAGAGACATTGTTTTTATCCTGCAATAACTCTACATGTTGGCAACCTTTAAAACCTTTAATGCGTTGCCAGTTATTTTTAAAAATTGTTTTAAATTCCTCAATATTTTCAGGTTCAAAACTCATTTTTACTATTCGTTTAATCATAAAATTCTATTAATAAATTAAAATCTAGGGTAGTGCCAATATCGCGCGGGCACAGCATATTGTAAGCACTTTTACCGTTAACGGAAATTTCTAAGTATCCAAAACTATTAAACAAAACCAAAGGCTGCCCAATTTTAACTTCGTCGTATGTGTTGCAAACCTTATCAATTCTGGCACCTGGCAGGGTAATAGTAAATTGTTTTTGGCCTACCACCTCTATAAACTGTTGTTTGCTAACGTTGGTTATTATGTTTCCAAAATCATCAACATAAATGCCTTTACCCCTCAAAATTGAGCCGCTAACATAACTTTCAAACTGGTAGGCCTTGTAATAATCATTGGTTAAACTACTAACGTCTTGCAAGTTGGTACTCTGTAATAAATGAGTGGCTACATCTATAAAAATATCTTTTAAAAAAAAGTGATGTTTGCTGTTATCCTCGTAAAACACCTGATAAACCGGCTCGTTAAAATCTTTATCAATTAAGGTAAACAAGCCGTTATCAGGGCAAACTATATATTGATTTTTGTAATATGTTATTAAATAACGTGTATTATCTATAGTTTGATTTTTATTTAAGCCGCTGCTGTCCACTATAAATTTTACGGCAACTAAATGAATGGTGTCTTTTGGAAAGTAGGGAAGAGCGTTTTTTAAAATAAAGGCGGCATCGGCAATAGTATTATCTTTTATATCGCAACTTAAATCAATAATGGTAACATTTAAGTTGGTGGATATGAGTTTTGCTTTAACAATGGCCAAATAAGGGTCGCGATAGCCTAAATCGGTTGTTAATGTTACAATGCTCATATGTTCAAAAATAACTATTTTTAACTGTTTTAAAATTAGTAATCTTTAGGATAGATTAACAGGGTTATAAACAAAAGATGTACCTTTAAAGCCGAATGACAGAAAAAATAATAACCCTTGATAGCGTTGAGCCTGTTGAAGTTTATGGCGTTAACGACGTAAAATTAAATGTAATAAAAAAACATTTCCCAAAATTAAAATTAATAGCCCGGGGCTATTCCTTAAAAGTTTTGGGCGAACAAAGCGAAATTACTCGCTTTGAAAAAAAGCTGGATATGCTGGTAGACCATTATCACAAAAGCGGTGTGTTAACCGATACTGTAATTGAGCGTTTATTAGGGCAAACAGGCGATAATTTATTAGAACAAAAAGATGAAAGTTTAGGTAGCGACGTTATTTTATTTGGTAACAACGGTTTGGTAATTAAAGCTAAAACCGATAATCAACGCCGCATGATAAGCAGCGTTTTAAAAAACGATATGCTGTTTGCAGTTGGCCCTGCGGGTACAGGTAAAACTTACACGGCTGTAGCCTTAGCGGTAAAAGCCTTAAAAAATAAAGAAGTAAAACGCATTATATTAACGCGTCCCGCTGTTGAAGCCGGAGAAAATTTAGGTTTTTTACCCGGAGATTTAAAAGAAAAATTAGACCCTTACATGCAGCCGCTTTACGATGCCTTAAACGATATGGTGCCTAGTGATAAATTAAACCAATATTTAGAAAACCGCATTATACAAATTGCGCCTTTGGCATTTATGCGTGGACGAACCCTTGATAACGCTTTTGTTATTTTAGACGAGGCGCAAAACACAACCGAAAGCCAAATGAAAATGTTTTTAACCCGTATGGGCGCCAACGCTAAATTTATTGTAACAGGCGATGTTACACAAATAGATTTACCAAGCAAACAACAAAGCGGCTTAATACAAGCATTACGACTTTTAAAAAATGTAGAAGGCATTGAAATTATTACCTTAGATAATACTGACGTTATACGCCACAAATTGGTGAGAAGTATTATAGAGAGGTATGAAGAGGGGGGTAAATAATTAATCATAATCTTTTTCGCTTTAAGAAGATTCAGGCGAAATATATACAGGATAAAGGTTAACACAAACGAGGCTAATAAATAAATCAAGCTCATTATTTTCTATCAATGCGTTTATTGAAAACTGTTTATCAAAAAACAAGGATTTAATTTTAAGATGTATAATTTCTTTTCCATCTTTTCTCCATGTCAAATATCGAAAAGTATTTAAAACTCTATCATTATAAGAAAAAGACGACCAAATTACGTCATCTGGTTTGTTTTTGTCAATTAGGGGAAACGGACGTGTTAAGTCGAAAGAAACAATATAAGTTTTTTGTTCGGCTTCTTGAAATATATCGAACTTATTATTTCCATATTTTGACTCAGCAACAAATAGCTTAGAAGGTGTTTTCAGACTAAATGATGTAGAACCCCTTTAGAAATGCTTATTTACTTCTGAATAAATAATCTTATTTGGTAAATATATTTTAAGGCCATTTTCTGTTTTGACTGTTTTCATAATTTGATACTGAACTTTTTCAGCAAAAAAAACAAATTCTCGAAGTAAGCTGTAACAAATAAAAATAAATGCTTGAATTATTTTAACTGAATTCCGGCGTTGTAAACATGCAAAGCAAATCATTAAAATTGCTGCACTAATCAATATTACTGTCAAAGTTTTTTTTGTAAACCTTACACTATTTTTTTCATTCATTTTAAACCAATAATTTATAAACTCGCTTGTCTTTCCTTCTCCAAATACGAATGCACTACTTCAATAGCATTATCAATTACATCGCTTAGGGCAATAATAAAAGTGCCGGGTTTTGCAATGCTAAAAGCGTGGTTTAGGGCTTCTACTTCTTTAGGTATATATTCGTAAGATTGTTTTGGATTTACTTCCTGAATGCCCTCTACCAATAGTTTTACTATATCTTCGGCTTGTCGTCCGCGTAAAAATTTATCCTGACGAATAATAATATGGTCAAACATTTCGGCGGAAATGCGGCCCATGTCTCTTATGTCGTCATCGCGCCTGTCGCCCGTACCGGTTATAATTCCTATTTTTGAAGTAGAATCAATGGTTGATAAAAATTCTTTAATACCCCTAAAACCATCGGCATTATGGGCAAAGTCAATCATTACTTTGTAATCTTTAAAATCAAAAATATTCATACGCCCCGGTGTTTGTGCCGCAGATGGAATAAAGGTTTCTAAACTTGTTGCTATGTCTTCTATTGCAAAACCATACACATAGGTAGCCAAAGTAGCGGCTAACACATTTTGTATCATAAACGATACCCGTCCGCCAAAAGTTAAAGGAATGGTCGCTACTTTTTCCACTCTAAATTTCCAATCGCCTTTTTTAATGGTTATAAATCCATTTTCGAAAATGGCAGCAATGCCACCTTTTTTGCAATGTTCAATAATTACCGGATTAGTTTCATTCATGCTAAAATAAGCAACATTGCAGTTTACTTCTTTTGAAATACTCGCGCAATAAGCATTATCAGCATTTAATACCACATAACCACTTCGTTTAACACTTTCGGCAACTACACCTTTTACACGTGCCATGTCTTTTAAAGTGTGAATATCAGAAAGGCCCATGTGGTCTTCTTGAATGTTGGTTATCACTGCAACATCACATCTTCCAAAGCCTAAGCCTGAGCGTAAAATACCGCCACGAGCAGTTTCTAAAACCGCAAATTCAACTGTAGGATCTTTTAAAATAAACTCGGCACTTACTGGCCCTGTAGTGTCGCCTTTTGTAAGCATTGAGTTGCCGACATAAATACCATCGCTGGTTGTAAAGCCAACTTTAAAACCGTTATTTTTTACAATGTGTGCAATTAAACGAGTAGTTGTTGTTTTGCCGTTTGTACCTGTAATAGCAATAATGGGTATGCGGCACGATTTACCCGTTGGGTATAACATATCAAGTACCGGCGCGGCAACGTTGCGCGGTAAACCTTTTGCAGGCGCTAAGTGCATTCTAAAACCCGGTGCAGCGTTTACTTCTAAAACTACTCCATTTGTGGTTTCTAAAGGCTCGCTTAAATTAGAAGCCATAATGTCAATGCCACAAATATCCAAACCTATTACACGCGAAATGCGTTCGCAAATAAAAATATTGTGTGGGTGAACAATGTCTGTAATATCGGTAGAAGTACCGCCGGTGCTAAGATTTGCTGTGCCTTTTAAATAACAATGTTCATCTTTTTTTAAAACGGTTTCTAAAGTATAATCTTTTTTAGCAAGCTGATCTAGTGTTTCTCTATCTACCGAAATTTCTGTTAACACGTTTTCGTGTCCGTAACCTCTGCGTGGATCTAAATTTTCGGTATCAATTAATTGTTGTATTGTTAAAGCACCATCGCCTATAACGTGCGCAGGTTCTCTTAAAGCGGCAGCAATAAATCGGTTATTAATAACTAATACTCTAAAATCGTAACCTGTAATAAATTTTTCGATAATAATTTTACGAGAATATTTTTTGGCGTGGTCAAAAGCCTCTCTGGCTTCTTCCAGCGTTTTTACGTTAATAGATGCGCCTTTTCCATGATTTCCATCTAGTGGTTTAAACACTAATGGAAAGCCAAGTTGTTTTACTGAGTATTCTAAATCATCGGGATTAGATATACAAACTCCAGTAGCTACGGGTATGGCGGCATCTTTTAATAAGCGCTTGGTTTCATCTTTATTGCTCGCTAAATCTACGGCAATAGAGCTTGTTTTATCTGTCATGGTTGCTCTAAAGCGCACCTGGTTTTTTCCGTATCCTAATTGTATTAATGAAGATTTATCTAAACGAATGTATGGGATGTTGCGCGAAATGGCTTCGTTAACAATAGATTCGGTACTTGGACCAAAACTTACGCTTTGGCGCAATTCGCGAAGTGTTTGTATGTCTTTTTCAATATCGTAATCTTGACTATTAATTAATGCTTCTGCAATTTTTACAGCAGCTTTTGCAGCATACACACCCACTGCCTCCTCTATATAAGCAAATACAACATTGTAAACGCCTTCTGTGCCTGTGCCTCTAGTGCGCCCATATCCACATTCCATTCCGGCAAGGGTTTGTATTTCTAAAGCAATGTGTTCAATTACATGCCCCATCCAGGTGCCTTCGTCAATTCTAATAAATAAGCCACCCTCTTTACTTTCAGAGCATCGGTGCTTTACTAAACTAGGCATTAATGCCTGAATGCGCGTGTTAAAGCCATCAATTTTATTTGTTGGAAGTTGTTCCAATTCTTCCAAATCTAACTTCATAACAATTAATTTTTTGCGGTTAATTGACCAGTAATTGGGTCCGCGCATTGTTCTTATTTCAATTATTTTCATTAGTAAGGCGTGTTATAGATGGTTGGCTTAGTTTTTAAATGTAGCGTATGTTTTTTAAATAAACAATTTAGTGTTTAAAATAATAAAATAATATACAAATAAAACATATTAATGTTAAGCAATTAAGATAGTTTTGTAACAAAATAAAATTTATGAGTGCACCAAAGGGAAAGTTAATTATTATTGGAGGTTCGGTTGATAAAGGAAGTTTTTCGTTAACACCCGAAAATTTACCAAAAAGTTTAAAGTTTTTTGAGAAAGGAATTTTAAAACGAATGATTGACGAATCGTTTAAAGGCAAAGACTCACGCATAGAAATTATTACCACCGCAAGCAATATACCTGTTGAAGTTGGCGCAGAATACATTGAAGCTTTTAAAAATTTACATGTTACAAATACTGCGGTGTTAGATATAAAATCGCGTGAAGAGGCAAACGACCCCAAAAACATTGAGCGTTTAAAAAATGCAGATGTAGTTATGTTTACGGGTGGCGATCAATTACGATTAACGTCTATTTTTGGTGGAACAGCTTTTCATCTTATGTTGCTAGACCGCTACGAAAATGAACATTTTGTTATTTCGGGTACTTCGGCTGGAGCAGCAGCAAGCTCTAATAACATGATTTATCAAGGCAGTAGCTCAGAAGCGCTGTTAAAAGGCGAGGTTAAAATTACAGGTGGATTAGGTTTTATAAATAATGTAATTATTGATACACATTTTGTACAACGCGGCCGAATTGGACGTTTAATGTATGCTTGCGCCAGTAACCCAATTAACTTAGGCATAGGTTTAGGAGAAGATACGGGCCTGTTAATTACAGAGGGTAAAAACATGGAAGCTATTGGTTCTGGGTTAGTAATATTAGTTGATGCTACAAATATGCGTCATACAAACTTAACAGATGTTGAAATGGGAGAGCCTGTATCAATAGATAATTTAACTGTTCACGTTATTTCTTATGGCGATAATTTTGATTTAAAAACAAAACGATTGACCCTAAGTCCTATTAAAAAAATACCTGATATTAATAAAATTGTTTAGGTTAAAATACCGACTTATCATAAATTGGTTCGAAGGATTGCAGTAACAAATCATCTACATAAATTATACATTTGCTTTTGTTGTGGAATCTAATTCGTATTTTATCTTTTTTACTTCTTAAATCATCGGGCACTAAATAATAGGTTTCAATTTTATTCCAACTATTTGCTTTAAAATTAAAGTTTGTAATGGATAGTTTTTTCTGTTTAAAAATATAACCGTTATGAATCATTTCTACAATAAAATCAGCATTTAAACCATCTGTAATTTGTTGCGAATACAGATATACACTTGCTTTAATCCAAATGTATGATTTTTTTGTAATTTGATTATAAGCAATTTCAATAGAGTCGGAAACGGGATTTAACGAATTAGTAATTAAACTATATTTACCGGAATGATGAATTGAATCAATTAAAAATGCGCGTTGCCTTACGTTAATTTTAGTTTCGAAATCAGTAAACGAAGTAAAATTTAACGTGTGCGATAAAGAGTCCTCATTCGTAAATACCTCCACGCCGTTTTCAAATTTGCCTTTTAATAATAGCTTTTTTTGTTCGATTGTAGGCTGCATTGTCTGTAAAAATGTAGATACATAAAATGGTCGAGACATATTGGTTGTATCTAAAATTCCCTGATTCATTTGCCACGATTGAAATAAATTTAAAACAATGCATAAAACTACTAATGATAAATAAACAACTTTTAATTTAGATTGAAAAATAGAATGAATGGCATAACCAAGTGGAATGCTTAATACCGCATAGCTTGGAATTAAAGCCCTAACACCAAAACAAGCGCCATACCACCAGCATGACCAACTGGCAACAATGTAAAAATTAATAATAAAATAGATAACTACAGGAGTAAATAAAGGCTTATTTATTTTGTAAAGATGCCTGAATCCAAATAAGGCAAATAGCATTAAAGGTGTGTACACTAACCAACCTTTTCTAAAACTTATTAAAACTTCTAATATATGCGGGTGTAGTAACTCCAAACCTTCACCGGCATTGCTGGCACCATAAGGGTTAATAATAAATTTTCCTGAAGTATATTTCCAATAAGTAAATTGTAAAAATGCTATTGCTATTATTAAAACAAAAAACACTACAATTTGATTGAAGTAAGATTTTAGTAAACGAATTTTTTCTTTAAACGAAAGCCAATTTGTAATTTTATAACAGAACGGAATTAGTACGCAAATAATTTCTGTTGGGCGACAAATTGCCGCAATACCGCAACACAGGCCCAATACAACAATATATTTTAGTTTAAATTGTTGGTGCCATATAATTGTATAATAAATTATGAGAATATATAGTGTAAATAAAATGTTGTGAGACATAGCTCCTTGTCCGTGAAAACAAACATGAAAAAAATAATTTGTTCCTAGCCCTATGCTTATAAGAGTTAGGGCGGCTGTTTTATCATTAAATAAAGAGGCAATTGTTTTTTTTAAAAAATATAAACCTATTAACGTATAAAACAAACAACCATATAAAACAGATAATTGATAAGGTTTTGAAAAGCCGTCGGCGGGATAATTGCTTAGCCTAGCAATAACATCTCCAATAAAATAAAATGGAGAATATAAAACAGATAGACCAATAGGATACCGCATTACCCAATTGCCATTGCTCCATTTTATTGCTTGGTAAAAAGATTCGCTGGGATGGTAGGTGTTAAAAATATGGGAAACAGTATCGTAATTTTGTATGGTAATATCATTGTATTTAAACTGCAATGGCAAATACATATAATAACCAAACACATCATAACCCAAAAGATTGTGGGGCGTGTAACCAATTACAATTATCGAAATTATTACAACTAAAAAATAAAAACTGTAATTGGTTATTTTAAAATTGGAAATCATTTTTTAAATAAAGAAAACGGAATTTTTTAGATAATAGTATATTGATTTTTATAAAAATAATTATATTAATATCTATCTGTGCTAATTGCGATGCCGATTTTCAATCGTCAGAAACAATCTAATAGTTAAGTTTGAGATTGCTTCCTTCGTCGCAATGACGAGCTTTTTTTAAGAGAAAAGAAATTACTAATCTTTATAAATTCCAATATAAATATTTTCGTTTTCTTTTTTCGAAGCGCGGTACATGCCGTCTGAGTTAAAAGGCAAATCTATATTTCCATTTTTATCTAACGCGATTAGTCCGCCCTCGCCACCAATTTTAACCAACTTATTCATTACAACTACATTGCAAGCCTCTTTTAATGATAGATTTTTGTATTCCATTAAGCACGAAATATCGTACGCTACCACCGAGCGAATAAATAATTCGCCATGCCCGGTACATGAAATAGCACAGGTATTATTATTTGCATACGTTCCTGCACCAATAATAGAGCTGTCGCCAACTCTACCAAATTTTTTATTTGTCATGCCGCCGGTTGAAGTACCCGCCGCTAAATTGCCATTTTTATCAAGTGCTACACAGCCTACGGTACCGAATTTTTTTTCATTATTTTCGGTGTGATCTAAAATCATAGTGTTAGATTGTTTTGCTTGTTGCAATTGATCGTAACGCAATTGAACAAAAAAATAATCGTCTGGTTCAAACTTTGCATTTATTTTTTTTGCAAATTCCATAGCGCCTTCGCCCATTAACAAAACGTGCTCCGATTGTTCCATTACAGAACGCGCTAAGGAGATAGGATTTTTAATGTGCTGAACCCCCGCCACAGCTCCGGCAGTTAAATCTTTTCCATTCATAATGGAAGCATCTAATTCGTGCTTACCGTTATGTGTAAAAACAGCACCTTTGCCTGCATTAAACAAAGGGTTATTTTCTAATTGAATAATGGCGGTTTCAACAGCATCAAATGACGAGCCGCCGTTTTTTAAAATTGATTCTCCGGCTTCAATAGCGTCCTGCAAACCACTCTTGTAAAGTAACTCTTTTTCAAGTGTCATGGTACTTTTTAAAATAGTACCTGCCCCACCGTGTATTGCTATTGCGTATGTATTCATTTATTTAATGTTATTTTAATTGTTTTGTCACTACAAGATACTAAGCAATCTTAAATGAAGGTTGCCTCACCAATTCGCAATGACGGTATTTTTTTATTTAATTACCCCTAATTCTTTTCCAACTTTTGCAAAAGCGGCAATTGCTTTATCTAAATGTTCCTGCGTATGAGCGGCACTTAACTGAACACGAATACGCGCTTTATCTTTTGGTACCACAGGAAAAAAGAATCCAATTACATAAATGCCTTCGTCTAACAATTTAGCCGCGAAGGTTTGCGCCAGTTTTGCATCGTATAACATTACCGGAACGATGGCACTATCACCGTCTTTAATTTCTAAACCCGCGGCCTTAATTCCTTTTTTAAAATAATTTACATTCCACTCTAATTTGTCACGTAGTTCTGTTGTTGAAGTTAAAATATCAAACACGGCTAAGCTTGCTCCAACAATGCTTGGCGCTAACGAATTACTAAATAAATAAGGACGAGAACGCTGACGTAACAATTCAACAATTTCTTTTCTACCCGAGGTAAAACCGCCCATGGCTCCACCCAATGCTTTGCCAAGCGTTCCGGTAATAATATCTACTCTGCCAATTACATTTTTTGCTTCAATAGTACCACGACCTGTTTTACCAAGAAAGCCACTGGCGTGGCATTCGTCTACCATTACAAGGGCATTGTATTTATCAGCTAAGTCACAAATTTTATCTAAAGGCGCAACAAAGCCGTCCATGCTAAATACGCCGTCAGTTACAATAATACGGTTGCGCTGTGCTTGTGATTTAATAAGTTGCTCTTCTAAATCGGCCATATCGCAATTTTTATAACGGTAACGTTGTGCTTTACATAAACGAACTCCGTCAATAATACTGGCATGATTTAATTCATCGCTTATAATTGCATCTTGATCATCGAACAAAGGCTCAAAAACACCGCCGTTGGCGTCAAATGCAGCGGCATATAAAATAGTATCTTCTGTGCCTAAAAAAGTGGCAATTTTTTCCTCTAATTGTTTGTGAATATCCTGTGTACCGCAAATAAAACGAACGCTACTCATTCCAAAACCATGAGTGTCTAAGGCTTTTTTAGCGCCTTCAATTACTTTTGGATGAGATGATAGTCCTAAATAATTATTTGCGCAAAAAATAATAACGTCTTTACCGTTTACTTTTACTACGGCATCCATTGGGGTAGTTATAACACGTTCTTTTTTAAAAAGGCCGTTACTTTCTATTTCGGTTATAGTGTTTTGAAGTTGTTGTTTTAATTGACCGTACATAATAAAATAGTTAGAAATGAACAAAAATAAAGAATGTAATGCAATAAGGCTAATATCATCATGGAATCTTTATAAAATTAGAATTTTTTAGTTAGGGCAATTATCCAGTAGATAATTGAGCCAGCTAGTGTGAAAAACTTAAAACCGCAGAATACAAACGTATTTAAGGATTTTAAAAATGAAGTTCAGTGACATAAAAATAATTTTATAAAAACTCCTTAAATAAAAAAGCCCCTTAATTTTAAGAGGCTTTTAATAAATTAATTGTTTTGACTTAATTTGGCATCAATGCCTAATGTAGCGTGTGGCACTGAGCGTAAACGTTCTTTAGGGATTAATTTGCCGGTAACACGGCAAATACCATACGTTTTATTTTCAATGCGCACTAAAGCGTTTTTTAAATTAACAATGTATTTTTCCTGGCGTTGTGCTAACTGAGCTGTTTCTTCTTTGCTCATTACATCGCTTCCGTCTTCAAGTAATTTAAAAGATGGCGAGGTGTCGTCCGTGCCATGATCGTCTTCATTACTCAACGTTTGTTTTAATAAATCGTAATCGGTTTGCGCCTCTTTTAGTTTTACTAAAATTAACTCTTTAAATTCCGCTAATTCTTTATCAGTATAACGACTACGATTATCTTCTGTATTAATAAAAGGCTTTGGAGCTATTTCGGCACTTTTTTTAATTAAAGGTTTGTTAATATCAATTTGTAAAGGGCGGTTACGGATGTATGACTCCATGCTACCACCACTAGATTTACCATCATTTTTTTTACGACGACCACGTCCGCGTTTTTCAGGAACTTCATCATCATCTTCATCAATTTCAGCAGGGGCCCCTTCTAAATCAACTAAACCGGCTTCGTCTAATTCAACTTCGGCAACAGCATCTTCATCATCACTTTTTTCATAATCATCTTTAACGTCTACATCACTGTCGTCTTCCTCTTCTTCAGGCACATCGTCTTCATCATCGTCATCCGATTTTTTTCCTTTTTTAGAAGATTTACTTTCTTTTTTAGTAGGTTTTACGCCTTTTTTTACAATGGCATCAATGGGTTTGCTGGTAGTTTTTTTCGCTACCACAACAGGTTTTTTAGCCACGGTTTTTTCAATTTTTTTAGGAATGGGCTTAATTGCCGATTTTATTGGTTTTTTCTCAACCTTTTTTGCAAATGGTTTAGCTTTAGCAACTGGTTTTGTAACTTTTTTTGCAGGCTTAGCCGCTACTTTTTTAGGAGCGGGTTTGCTTGCTTTTTTTGGAGCAGACTTAGGTGCCTTTTTTACTGTTTTTGCAATAGGTTTGGCTTTTGCAATCTTTTTTTTATCGTTTTTTTTAGCCATATTAATTTAATTTTTCAATTGATATAAGGGTTGATATTAATTCGTCAACTTCAATAGCGTAGGCATTTGTAGTGTTTAGTGTAGTTACTAATTGCAAATCGCTTGTTAAAGTTTCATTACAAATATAGCTTAAATTATTTTTTATAGCATTATCTAATTTGTTGTTTTGTTGAATTTTTACCAAAATCTTATCTGTAACGTCTAATCCGCTCTCTTTACGTAAGTTTTGTATGCGATTTACAACCTCGCGCGCTAAGCCTTCTTGTACTAATTCTTCACTTAAAGTTACATCTAAAGCTACTGTAATTGAACCATTGTTAGCAACTTTCCAACCTGGAATGTCCACCGGAATAATTTCTACGTCTTCGGTTTCTAAAACAATTATAGTTGAGTTTAAATTTAGGTTAAATTTTTGGTTGCGTTCTATTTCGGCAATAATTTGAGCTCCATTTTCGCTAGCGAAAGCCTGAACCGCTTTCATGTTTTGTCCGCATTTTTTACCTAAAGTTTTAAAATTTAACTTCAGATTTTTTACAATGTGCGCTTCTTCTTCGGTTACAAATTCTAATTCTTTAACATTAACTTCAGATAGAATTAACTCTTTTACGGCCTCAATGTTTGTTTGGCTTTCTTTATCTAAAATAGGAATACGAATTTTTTGCAATGGCTGACGAACACGTAAATTTTCTTTTTTACGGATTGATAAAATCATTGAAGAAATTTTTTGAGCCATTTCCATGCGCTTTTCTAAATTACTATCGATTAAATTAAATTTTATGGTTGGATAATTGGTTAAATGAACTGAATCAACTCGGTCGCTGAGCGGAGTTGAAGCGCCAGATACAGCGTTTAAATTTTGATACAACCAATCGGCAAAAAACGGTGCAATGGGGCTCATTATTTGCGATAACGTATTTAAACATTCAAACAAAGTTTCGTAAGCGGCTTTCTTATCATCACTCATTTCGCCTTTCCAAAAACGACGGCGCGATAAACGAATGTACCAGTTACTTAAATGTTCATCTACAAACTCTTCAATAAAACGAGCTGCTTTATGTGGCTCAAAGGTTTCGTATTGTTCAGTTACATCTTTTACTAATGAATTTAATTTGGATAAGATCCAACGGTCAAGCTCGGTAAGAGTACTAACGTCTTGCAGGTTTGAGGAGTTAATCGTAAAATTATCAACATTGGCATACAATGCAAAAAATCCGTAGGTGTTATATAGCGTACCGAACAGTTTACGTTGTACTTCGGCTATACCTTCTTTGTCAAATTTCAAATTATCCCAAGGAGCGGCATTGGCTATCATATACCAACGGGTTGCATCCGCGCCATATTTTTCAATCGTTTCAAAAGGGTCAACAGCGTTGCCTAAGCGCTTACTCATTTTGTTTCCGTTCTTGTCAAGCACCAAGCCGTTAGATACAACATTTTTATATGCTACGGAATCAAAATTCATAACCGCAATAGCGTGCAAGGTAAAGAACCAGCCACGTGTTTGATCTACGCCTTCAGCAATAAAATCTGCCGGATAATACTTTTTCGAATCAATTAATTCTTTATTCTCAAACGGGTAATGCACCTGTGCATAAGGCATAGCGCCACTGTCAAACCACACATCAATTAAATCAGGTTCGCGAAATAATTTTTTACCATTTTTTTCTAAGTAAATAGAATCTGCGTAAGGTTTATGTAAATCAAATGTATCGTAATTTTCTGTAGTGAAATTTCCCGGAACAAATTTCCCTAATGGGTTTTCTGTCATAAAGCCTTTAGCAATAGCATTATCAAGTTCTTTTTTCAATTCTTCTGCGCTTCCAATCACAATTTGTTCAGAGCTGTCTTCGCTAGTCCAGATAGGAATTGGTATGCCCCAAAAACGTGAACGCGATAAATTCCAGTCATTTAAATTTTCTAACCAGTTGCCAAAACGCCCTGTGCCGGTGGCTTCCGGTTTCCAATTAATAGTTTTATTTAATTCAATCATACGGTCTTTTGCCGCTGTTGATTTAATAAACCATGAATCCAAAGGATAATATAAAACGGGCTTATCAGTTCTCCAGCAATGTGGATAGCTATGTTCGTAGGTTTCTTTTTTAAATAATTTACCTTCTTCTTGTAGTTTTAAAACAATGCGTTCGTCAACACTTAAATAGGCTTTTAATTCTTTTATTTTTCCAGAAGCTTCTAAAATTTGTTTTTGTTTTTCGAACTCTACTTGTTTTTCAGCATCGGTATGATACGCTTCTTTTACATATTCTTCGCCATACAAAAATGTACCGTCTTGTATCTCAGGTAAAAAGCGACCGCGTTTATCAACTAAGGTTAAAGAGCCAATTCCATTTTGTTTGGCTACTCTAAAGTCATCCGCACCAAAGCTTGGCGCAATGTGCACAATGCCTGTGCCGTCAGTAGTTGTGACAAAATCGCCAATAATTACTTTAAACGCATCGCCATCAGTTGGTTGTGTAAATGGCAATAATTGTTCGTAGGAGATGCCTGCTAAATCAGAGCCTTTGCAGTGCCCAACAATTTTAAACGGAATATTTTTATCTCCTGCTTTATAATCTTCAAAATTTAAATCAGTGTTTTTTTCAGAGAAATATTTATGCACTAAATCTTTAGCTAATATAACGGTTTGCAACTTTGCGTCAAATGGATTAAAACTTTCTACAAAGACATAATCAATATCTTTTCCTACCGCTAGTGCTGTATTTGAAGGTAACGTCCACGGAGTTGTAGTCCACGCAAGAATATACATATTCCCTTTTTTAGATAAATCAGACAAAACATCTCCCGCCCTTTGGGCACCCCCTTCAAAGGGGGAAACCTTAAACTGCACTGTCGCCGTTCTATCTTTCACATCACGGTAACATCCCGGTTGGTTTAATTCGTGTGATGATAAACCTGTACCTGCAGCCGGTGAGTAAGGTTGAATGGTAAAGCCTTTGTATAATAAATTTTTGTTATTTAAATTTTGTAATAACCACCAAACGCTTTCAATGTATTTGTTATCATAAGTAATGTAAGGGTCTTTCATATCTACCCAGTAGCCCATTATAGCGGTTACTTCTTCCCACTTGTCGGTATATTTCATTACTTCTTTACGACAAGCTTTATTGTAATCTTCAACCGAAATAAATTTTTTGCTGTTGGGATTTCCAATGTCTTCTTTAGTAATTCCTAAATGTTTTTCTACACCCAACTCAATAGGCAAGCCATGCGTGTCCCAACCAGCTTTACGTTTTACCTGAAAGCCTTGCAGCGTTTTGTAACGGCAAAAAATATCTTTAATGGTACGCGCCATTACGTGATGAATGCCGGGCATACCGTTAGCGCTTGGTGGACCTTCGTAAAACACCCAGGGCGTTTTTCCTTCGCGGGTAGAAATGGATTTACTAAACGTGTCTTTTTCTTTCCAGTACTGTAAAATATCTTTTGAGATTTGAGATAAATCTAATTTTTTATATTCGGGGTATTTGCTCATTATATTATGTAAACGTTAAATATTAAAATTTGCAGCCCGAATTTACCTATTTTTTTATAAAAAACTTGCCAACATCGATTAAATGTTATAATTTAGTTATTGTAAGTTTTAATAATCTTTTAAATATTATAAAATGAAAAAAATAATTTTATTATCTGCATTGGCTTTAAGCAGCTTATTTGTAGTTGCGCAAGAAAATAATACTTGGCGATGGGGAGCACAAATTGGCATGCAAGGCAACCAAGCTAAATTTGTAGGTGGAATGGCAAATGCAAACGCACGTTTTCACCAAAACCCTTATGGTACAGGTGCTTTAAATTTTAATGTACGTTACGATTATAACCAACGTTGGGCTTTTCAAAGCGGTTTAGGTTTTAGCAGTATTGGTTACGAGTTTGCAATTGCCGAAAATTATTCGTTTTATAATTTAGATAAACGTTACACAACAATTAATAGTAGTATAGGTTTGGTTGAAATACCGCTATTAGCTATTTATAAATTTAAACCCAATTGCAAAAATTGGAAATGGGTGGCAAGTGGCGGTTTTGTTGGTGTTATGTATGGCGCACAAACTAGCGATAAACAGTTTAACCCTAATAATGATGGGCAAACAAGTCAACCTTACATTAGTAGTACAACTACTACAAACGGTGGAGGCAACATTCATGCTCGTTTTTTAATTGGAAAAGAAAAATTATTTAAAAACGGAAGTATTTTTAACGCCTCGTTTATTTGGAATGCAGGTTTTAACACTATGGCTACAAGTACTGTAAATTACACTATTGACGGACAAAGCTACCAGCATAAATTTAATAATACAGGCAACTTTTTTGGTGTAAGATTATCTTATTTTTTAAAGCCTTGTAAATCCGCACCGGTAAAAGCAGTTACTAAATAATTTTCAATACAAAGGCTCTAAGTAATAGTATACATTGAGGTTACATAATCTTTTCGTTTAAAAAAAATTGATATAAAGTTCTATTCGGAATTTGCTATATTTACTAAGTTAAACAAATTTTTATGAAAATTTTAATTACGGGTTCTAATGGTTTGTTAGGGCAAAAGTTGGTTTATAAGCTTAGAAACAATTCATCCATTATTTGTATTGCAACGGCTAGAGGCGAAAACCGTTTGGTAAAACAAGACGGGTATATTTATGAAACGTTAGACATTACCAACCCGCAAGACGTTAGTACCGTATTTACAAAACATTTACCCGAAGTAATAATTAACACCGCAGCTATGACAAACGTAGATGCCTGCGAAACAGATAAAGAAGGTTGCTGGGCAATGAATGTAACAGCAGTTGGGCATCAGGTTAAAGCTTTAACGGAATTAAAAGAAAAAAACAAAAGTTACAATCCACACTTTATACATTTAAGTACCGATTTTATTTTTGACGGAACGCATGGTCCGTTAGACGAAACCGAAAAGCCAAATCCATTAAGTTATTATGCCGATAGCAAATTAGCGGCTGAGGTTATTGTTCAAAAAAGTAATTTACATTGGTCTATAGCCCGCACCGTATTGGTTTATGGCATTGTAGAAAATATGAGCCGAAGTAATATTGTGTTGTGGGTAAAACAAAATTTAGAACAAGGCAAAACAATTAATGTGGTAGACGACCAGTTTAGAACGCCCACGCTTGCTGAAGATTTAGCGGATGGGTGCATTTTAATAGCACAAAAAAAAGCACAGGGAATTTACAACATAAGCGGAAAAGATTTTTATAGTATATTAGAATTAGCGCACGTTGTAGCTGATTATTATAATTTAGACAAAGCATTAATTAAACCAAGTAAGAGCGCAGATATTAAACAACCCGCCAAACGCCCCCCAATTACCGGATTTATTATTAATAAAGCCAAAAATGAATTAGGATACAACCCACATAGTTTTGTTGAAGGGATTAAAATATTGGAAGAGCAGATTAAGCTTATTGAAACGAGGTAAGTTTTTTAATAATTATTTGTCTAATAACCTGATAATCATAATTTTGTAATTTAATAATCCCGTTAAACAAGATTTAAACAAGATTTAAATAACATCTAAACAATTTTTATAAACACCCTTAAACAATTCCATTTTTACCTAAACAAGCAATAAAGCTATTAAATCACTCTAAATAGTTGTTTATCAGTATTATTTACATATTTTTGTAAAGTTATTAACATTTAACCAACTTTTTATGAAAAAACTAAGCGCCGAAGAGTTTGCACAACTACCTATAAAGGGCAGAGGACGAAGTTCCGCCGTATTTAACTCGCTTTTAAGCCTAAAAGAGGGTGAAGGCTTACTTATAGAACAAAAAGACTGGAATAGGAAGGCTGCTCCAAGCAGTTTATTAAAGTACATTGAAAAAAAATATTTTATAAAGTTTTCGTATGGTGCCTTAACAAGCGGTAACGGTTGGGCTGTGCAACGTGTTTTTGGAATGGAAAATAGAACCTCTAAAGTTGAAAAGCCCCGAATTGCAATTCCTGCGCAAGATGAGGGCCGCTTAGCGCTAAAATCAGAACTCACATTGTTTTATTTAGGCCGAATTTCTAGTAATAAAATTGAACGTATAGAAGACACGATTAAAGCCACTATTTTAAACTTTTGGAAAGAAGATAAAAAAATGTTGGAAGAATTATTTTATGAAATTATTGAAAGCCTACAACAACAAGGGCACATTGTTGTAGAGAATGAAAAAACCTATATTCCATTGAAAAGAACTTAGCCTTACTTTTTATAAATTTATAATGTTTATAAGGAAAAACAGTGATTCTATCATTTTTATTATTGTTTGTTGTTTGTTTTTTTATGTAGTATCTCGTGCTATTTTAGTAGATATTACTCACGACGAAGCTTATTCTTTTTACAACGTAAAACATTTTTGGTATGTAGAGGCGCTGTGCACCGGCAATACGCATTGGTTAAATAGTTTGGCTATAAAAAGTGTTGTATTATTTGGTTTAGAAAGTGTTGGACACATAAGATGGTTGAGTACTTTATCGGCTCTAATTTTTTTTTATATAATTTTTTGTTGGGTTCGGTCGGTTAAACAATTCCATTTAAAGTTTTTTATTTTAACTGTTTTTCTTTTTAACCCTTATATCTTAGATTATTTTTCGTTAGCGCGCGGTTATGCATCCGGCTTAGCATTACAAGCATTAAGTTTATTTTTCTTTTTCAAAACGCAAGAGAAAATAAAAAATAATTTTTTGTTTCTTTCTCTTTTTTTTGCAGGGTTAAGTGCGCTTGCTAATTTTAGTTTTATTTATTTTTTTATTGGATTTAGCTGCGTTTATTTTTTTAATACCTATTTTAAAAGTGGAGTAACTTTTTTAAAATCGAAACATTTTTACCGCGATGTAATTTATACACTTTTAATATTATCTCTTGTTGCTAGGGCGTTTATTTTTATAACCAAATGCAGTAATGACGTGGTTGGAGCGGGCACTCCTTTTTTTAATGAATATTTTTATGTTTTTACCCACGGTTTAATCTATTTGAAGTTTAATAGTAGTATACAGACGCTTAACGTCTTTTCATACTTTACGTTTGCAATTATACTTGTGTCGTGTTTGTACGGCATTGTCCGATATAAAAAACATAAGAATGAAATTTACTTTTTTACAAGTATAATTTTAGCATTAATTTTAAGTGTTATTTTTATAAATAATTTTTGCTTTAAAGTTGTTTTTCCATATTATCGAAGCGCTATTTTTCTTTTTCCAACCACAGCTATTTGTTTTGTTTATTTTATAAAAGAAATTATTAAAAACGAAAAGACTAAAAAGTTGGTTATGTATTCTGTGTCAATTGCTTTAACCTTAAATTTAATTCTTAGCATAAATTTTAAGTATGGCTTAGATTTTCAGCTTAATGCTAATTTAAAAGACAGCTTTGATTATGTTGCCAAACTTAAACCTAAAAAGGTTGGTATAAGTCCTCAATTGTACGGTGGTTTTATAAATTACTATCAAATGACAGAAAAAAACAAGTATAATTTTATAGGCGAATCGATAAACACAAATTTACCGAAAGGAATAGGCAATGATAAAAATAAATTAAGGGAATTTGATTACATTATTTTATTTCCGCCTTACGATTTAAGTTATTATAAAAATAATGCCATAACATTTAAAGTAGAAAAAATATTTTTAGAGACAGGCACAGTTATATTGAAGGTGGAGTAGGGGATTTTTAATGCGCCTCTAACCAATTTTCGCCAACACCCATGCCAACCTCAACCGGTACGTTTAATGGTAAGGCATGTTTCATGTGCTGTTCAATAATTGGTTTTACAATTTCTAACTCAGGTTTGTACACATCAAAAACTAATTCATCATGTACCTGCAACACCATTTTGGTTTTTAAGTTTTTTTCTTTTAGTTCGGCGGCAATATTTATCATGGCAACTTTAATCATATCGGCTGCGGAGCCTTGTATGGGAGCATTTATAGCGTTGCGTTCTGCATAGCTGCGAACCGTTGCATTATTGCTGGTAATATCGCGTAACCAACGTTTGCGGCCCAAAAGCGTTTTTACATAACCGTTTTCGCGCGCAAAATTAATGGTATCGCTCATGTATTTATCAATAGAAGAAAACTCTTTTTTGTAATTGTCAATTATTTCTTTTGCTTCGGTGCGAGATATATTTAGATTCTCAGCCAAGCCAAAAGCGCCTTGCCCGTATATAATACCAAAGTTTACACTTTTTGCCTTATAGCGCATTTCTTTAGTAACGTCGCTTTCGGCTATGCCATACACTTTTGCAGCAGTAGCCGTATGTATATCTTTATTTAAATTAAAGGCTTCGCACATAGCGGGGTCGCCACTAATGCTAGCAACAATACGTAATTCAATTTGAGAATAATCGGCACTTAATAAAATATAATTACTGTTACGTGGAATAAACGCTTTACGAATTTGGCGCCCACGCTCGGTACGAATAGGAATGTTTTGTAAGTTAGGATTATCACTACTTAAGCGTCCGGTAACCGCTACCACTTGGTTAAAAGAAGTGTGTATGCGTTTGGTAGTTATGTTTACCAATTCGGGTAAAGTGTCAACGTAAGTAGATTTTAATTTTACCAATTCGCGGTAATCTAATATTTTTGAAATGATAGGGTGAATGCCTTCTAATTTGCTTAATACATCTTCGCCGGTGGCATACTGACCTGTTTTCGTTTTTTTTGGTTTATCGGTAATTTTTAAATAATCAAATAAAATTTCGCCAACTTGTTTAGGAGACGAAATATTAAATTTTGTACCGGCCAATTCTTGAATTTGTTTTTCAACTTCTGTAATATCAATTTGTAACAATGCTGAAAATTCGCGTAATGCGTTTACATCTAAATTAATACCTTCGCGTTCCATATCTGCCAACACACGTATTAAAGGTACTTCTACAGTATTAAACAAGGTTTCTACATCTGCTGTTTTTAATTCAGGCGTAAATTTATGTTTTAATTGTAAGGTAATATCAGCATCTTCTGCGGCATATTCTTTAATTAACTCGATTGGGGCGGAGCGCATACTCAACTGCTCTTTGCCTTTTTTGCCAATTAAGGTTTCAATACTTACGGGTTTATAATTAAGATAAGTTTGTGCCAATAAATCCATACCGTGACGCATTTCAGGCATAAATAAAAAGTGTGCTACCATAGTATCAAACAATTTATTTTTTATTTCAATACCATAATTATTTAAAATATGATAATCGTATTTTATGTTTTGACCAATAAGTGTCTTTGTTTCATTAGCAAACAGCGAAATAAAAAACGAAAGTTGTTTTAAAGCCTCTTCTCTATCTTCGCTAATAGGCACGTAATAACCTTTGTGCGCTTCGATTGAAAAAGACAAGCCAACTAATTCAGCATCTATAACGTTTAACGACGTTGTTTCTGTATCAAAACAAAACTCACTAACGGTTTGCAGATTGGCGACTAATTGTTGTATTTTTTCGGTAGAATCAATCAATTCATAAGCGTGCTCAATATCGTTTATAGTGCTAAAAATGGTTGGTATTTCAGGCGTTTCAAAACTAACGGAACCGGTAGTTGCATCACCCTCATTACTAAATAAATCGGGAGCGGAAGAAGTTGTTTTTGGTTTTTCGGCTGGTAATTTTTCTTGTCCTCCAATATCTTCTTTTAATACTTTTTGGGCAATGGCTCTAAATTCTAATTCGCTAAACAATTCGCGAAGAGCATCTTTATTGGGTTCTTCCATTATTAATTTATGCTCTTCAAACTCAATAGGGCAGTCTAAAATAATTGTAGCTAATCGTTTTGATTGAATGGCCATTTCTTTATTAGCCTCCACTTTTTCGCGCATTTTGCCTTTTATTTTATCGGTATTTTCTAAAAGATTTTCTATGCTGCCAAATTCTTTTATAAATTTTATGGCGGTAACTTCTCCCACACCGGGTATTCCGGGAATGTTATCTACCTTATCGCCCATTAACCCTAAAATATCAATAAGTTGAGAAACGTTAGTAATTTCCCACTTTTTACAAATTTCACTAACGCCTTGCAACTCCGCCCCATTTCCTAAACGGGCCGGCTTATAAATAAAGGTGTTTTCGTCAACCAATTGTCCGTAATCCTTATCCGGCGTCATCATATAAGTTGTAAAGCCCATTATCTCTGCCTTTTTTGCAAGGGTTCCAATTAAATCATCGGCTTCGTAACCAGGCAAACTAATAACGGGAATGTTAAAACCCTTTACCAAATCTATAATTAACGGAATTGATTTTCGTAAATCTTCGGGCATTTCTTCGCGTTGAGCTTTGTAGGCGGGGAATTCGATATGCCGAACAGTTTGTTCGGGTCTATCAAAAACCACCGCAATATGGCTTGGCTTTTCTTTATTTAAAATTTCTAACAAGGTATTTGTAAAACCAAAAATAGCACTTGTGTTAAAGCCTTTTGAGTTGATGCGCGGATTACTGCTAAACGCAAAATAAGAACGGTAAATTAAGGCATAGGCATCGAGTAAAAATAATTTTTTTGGAGTATCTTTTGTTATCATTAAAAGGGATTTTTTTGTAGGGTTAACAACTCAGTCTGGGTAAATTGTACAAAGTTAGTAGTGTTTCGAACTATTTTTCGCGAGTATTATATTTATTTATTATCTCTGCGGCTTTTGCTTCATCTAATGTTTTGCTGTCTTCATAATCGCTTACATAGCCTGCTGCACCGCTTATCATTTCGCCCAATTGTTTTTTAAATTTGTTAGGCTTAACATCTGTCATTTTTTTATCGCCATTTTTTTGCAAAAAATATTCTGCTTCAAACGAAGACTCGTTCATTTTAATTTCTTCAAAAATCATTTTATATAAACTTATTTCGCCACGGGCAATTGCTTTGTAGTATTTGTCTTCACCGCCCATATCCATTGTTATGTAGTGGTTGTTTTCATAACCATAGGCTTTTACTTTATTTGGCTTATAGTTTTTTTGAATGCCTTTATCATCTTTAAAAAAAACTTTGTTGTGGTTATCCTGTTCTTTTTTAGGATTAATTTTTACTTCGCCTTTAAGTGTATCGCCTTTATCGTTAACAATGTAGCCTTTTACAAATGTAACCTGGGCTTTTAAAGTAGCAGCGCAAATACTTATTAGCGCTACAAATATCAGTTTAGTCATAGTATCAATTTTTTATAAAGAAACTTATTTTTTGTGGGTTTTAAAAGAGATTGATGTAATTGTGAATAAATTTTTTGCCACAGACGTAAAGGTTTAAACAACTACTATTTGTGTAATTAATTTAATTTGTGGTTACTTTTTTAAAGCGGAAATTTAATTTCAAACATACAAGGCCATAATTTACCTGTAACATACACCTTGTTTTGTATCGAATCGTAGGCAATACCATTAGTTTCTAATGCATAAGGATAACGTTTTTGAGCAGTTGCAAACAATTCTTCAATATCCATTTTAGCAACTACGTTGCCGGTTTCAGGATTAATTTTTACAATGTGATGTGTGGTGTAAACATTCGCGTAAATAAATCCCTTAATATATTCTAACTCGTTTAAGTAATCAACCGCAAAATTGTTTTCGCTCACGCTAAGGGTTTTAGTTATTTGAAATGTTTCCGGATTTATATATGTTAAATTATTTGTACCATCGCTCATTATTAAGCTTTTACCATCAGTAGTTAAGCCCCAACCTTCTTTGCTTAAGTAACCAAATTGACCTTTAGGTTTAAATGTTTTAGCATCGTAAATAAATCCGATTTGGTTTTTATAGGTTAATTGAAAAACTTTATTATTTAAAAAGCAAATACCTTCGCCAAAGTATTTTGTTTTATCAATTTCGACCTTAACATTTATTTTTCCGGTTTTTAAATCTACACTTCCAAATAAGGATTTTGTTTGAGGCAAATTCTCGGTATAACCGGTACTTTCAAATAATTGCCCATCGTGTATCAGAAATCCTTCGGTAAAAGAAGTAGAATCGTGCGGTAAAGTATTTATCAGAGAATAATTTAATACAGGGGTAGTGTATGTTTCATCTACCTTAATGTGCGTTTTATCTTCAGGCTCAACAATAGTTGGTGATTGACAAGCAGTAAAAAACAATGCAGCTGGAATTAAAAAATATAATAAGCGATTATAAAACAACATTTAATTAAAATTTAATGTAAAAGTATAAAATAATTTGTGTTTTTTTGTTTGAGGAAACTATAAAAATTGCTTTTTTGTTGTCGGACTTCATTTTTTAAAATACTCATTTAACCTACTAAACTCCGTTTTTAAAAAATGTGTCCGCCTAAAAAATTCTAATTTTAAAAATGTCCTCTTTTAAGTATAAATTTTTAAATCATGAAAATAATTACATATAACGTAAATGGAATACGTGCCGCAATGGGCAAAGATTTAGTAGGTTGGTTAAAAAACACTAATCCCGATATTTTATGTTTGCAAGAAATTAAAGCAAGCCCCGAGCAAGTTGCCGTTATTGAATTTGAAACTTTAGGGTATCATCATTATTGGTATCCGGCGCAAAAAAAAGGGTATAGCGGCGTTGCTATTTTTACTAAACTAAAACCAAAAAATGTAGAATATGGCTGTGGCATTGCCGAATACGATTTTGAAGGGCGAGTGTTGCGTATTGATTTTGACGATTTTTCGGTAATGAGTGTGTATCACCCAAGTGGCAGCAGCGGCGACCTACGACAGGCTTTTAAAATGAAATGGCTGGCAGATTTTAAAAAGTATATTGTTAATCTTCAAAAACAGATACCTAACCTAATTTTATGTGGCGATTATAACATTTGCCATAAACCTATTGATATACACAATCCAAAAAGCAATGCAGGCACTAGTGGCTTTTTGCCCGAAGAGCGCGATTGGATGGAAGATTTTATACAAGCTGGTTTTATTGATTCGTTTAGGCATTTTAACCAAGAACCGCATCAATACACCTGGTGGAGCTACAGGGCAGGGGCAAGAGGTAAAAATTTAGGTTGGCGCATTGATTATAATTTGGTAACTAAAAACTTGCAACAACGTTTAAAGCGTTCGGTTATATTACCAGATGCAATGCATAGCGACCATTGCCCCGTACTTTTAGAAATTGTTTAAATTAATTTTTTGTGAAAACAAAAATAATATATCTAAAATTTAGACAATTTAAATCAAAAACATATATTTGTTGTTTAAACTTATTGTTATTTAATTATGAATAAAATTCTTTTAGCATCATCGGTTTCCTTAGTAGTGTTATTTACTTCATGCGGAGGAGATACAAAAACCGGTAATAATACTACGTCTGAAGCTAAAGGTGGTGTTCATTTGGGCGGTATGCTTCGTGTAAATGAAGTGGAAAATATTAAAAGCCTTATTCCAATTGCCATTAACGAACAAAACTCTTACCACCTTTCTTCTCAGGTTTACGAAGGTTTAATTAAATATAATCAAATCGATTTAACATTAATGCCAGGTATAGCTAGAACTTGGGAGGCTAATGCCGAACAAACAGAATATACGTTCCATTTGCGCAATAATGCTGTTTTTCATGATGACGCTTGTTTTCCACAAGGCAAAGGAAGAATTGTTACAGCCAACGATTTTAAATATTGTTTAGATAGATTATGCTCACAAGACCCCAACAACAATCAGTTTGAAGTTACTTTTAAAGATAGAGTAGTTGGAGCAAATGAAAATTTTGAATCTTCAAAAAAGGGCAAAGCTAATGGTGTATCAGGTGTTACTGTTGTTAACGACTCCACTCTAAAAATAAAGTTGGTAAATTCTGATGCTAGTTTTTTAAATATTTTGGCAATGCCGGGTTGTTATGTTTATGCTAAAGAAGCAGTAGCAAAATATGGCAATGAAATGCGCATAAAAACAGTAGGTACAGGTCCGTTTTTTATTGAAACTGTAAAAGAAGGTGAAGTAATAATTATGAAGAAAAATCAAAATTATTGGGGCTATGATGTAAACGGAAACAAATTACCTTATTTAGATGGTATAAAATGGAGCTTTATTCGTGATAAACAAACCGAAATTTTAGAGTTTAAGCGTGGTAATTTAGATATGGTTTATCGTATACCAGTTGCAATGTTTGGCGAATTAATGGGTAAATTAGAAAATGCGAAAACAAAATCAAACGAGTTTGAAATTATTTCATCAACCGCATTAAATACAAATTATTACGGCTTTAACATTCAGGCAAATCCGGTGTTTGCTAAAAAAGATGTACGATTAGCGTTTAACTATGCAATAGATAGACATAAAATAGCGGATTTTACTATTCAAGGCGAAGGCACTTCAGCTGATTACGGAATGGTACCATATACCGAAGCATTTGAAAAAGAAGGGTATCCTTATAAAAAATTAAGAGGATATACTTTTGACCCAACTAAAGCAAAAGAATTATTAAAAGCTGCCGGTTATCCTGATGGAAAAGGCTTTCCCGAAATTACTTTAGAAATTAATAGCGGTGGTGGCGATAGAAATATTTTAATTGCCGAAGTAATAAAAAGTATGTTGGAAGAAAATTTAAAAGTTAAAATTAATATAAATATAGTTCCTTTCCCTGAGCATATTGAAAATGTACAAAGCGGAAAAAGTGACTTTTTTAGATATGGTTGGATTGCTGATTACCCGGATCCGGAAACATTTTTAACCTTGTTTTTGGGCTCAAACGCGCCTGCAACTTTACAAGAAAAATCATACATCAATTTCTGCCGATATAAAAATCCTCGTTTTGATTCTTTAATAATGGCTTCGCGTTTAATAAGCGACAAGGTAAAACGCTTTGAAATGTTAGCCCAAGCAGAGCAAATTATGTTAGATGATGCTCCGGTTATGCCAATTTTTTACGATGAAAACTTTAGGTTAGAACAAAAAGGAGTTCGTAATTTACCCGAAAACCCTATGAACTATATGGATATGAGTACTACCTACATCATTCCGGCTGATAAATTGAAAAAGAAATAATTTATATTAATTATTTAAAAAAATCCCAATCATAATTTGATTGGGATTTTTTTTTTAGAACTAATGTTGTTACTTTTAATAAGTGCAAAATCAATACGTTTTAATAGTTGCTGGTGGTATGGGAAGCCGTATGCAAAATACTTTACCTAAACAGTTTGTAGAATTAAATGGCGAGCCAATAATTATAAAAACAATTAATTGTTTTTTAAACTACAGTCCCACTATAAAAATTATTATTTCGGTGCATAAAGATTTTAAAGTGTATCTGGAAGATTTATTGAAAACGTTTTATGGTCAAAATGTAATTATTCAAATTGTAATAGGTGGCAAAACCCGATTCGATTCTGTAAAAAACGGATTGGCACTAATTTCTGATGACTTTGCCATTGTTGGCATTCACGATGCCGCCCGACCTTTCGTAAGCCAACAAACTATAAAAAATTGTTTTGAAACTGCAACATTTAAAGGCAACGCAATCCCCTGTGTTTCTTTAAACGAAAGCATTAGAGAAATTAATGCAGAAAAAAATAATGCTGTAAATAGAAATAATTATAAAGTAATTCAAACGCCGCAATGTTTTTTAGCGAGTAAAATTAAACAAGCGTTTACACAACCTTTTAACCCTTTGTTTACAGACGATGCCACCGTTTTAGAAAACAACGGCGAAACTATTTTTTTAGTAGATGGAAATGTAGAAAATATAAAAATTACTACCCCCCACGATTTATTAATTGCAAACGCTTTTAAAAATGATTAACGGCCAAATTACTGATGCCCTTGATTTAACCGCGAAATTAATGGAACTACATGGCGAAAACCCTTTTAAAACAAAAGCTTACACCAATGCTGCATATAGGCTGGATAAGCTACGTTACGACTTTGAAAACAAAACATTAAAAGACATTGAAGCAATAGAGGGAATTGGTAAAGGCATTGCTGCAAAAATTATTGAATTAATAACCACCGGCACAACAGCCGAATTAACAGCCTTGTACGAAAAAACTCCCGAAGGTGTTATTAAATTACTTGGCATTAAAGGTCTAGGCCCTAAAAAAGTGCGCCAGTTGTGGCAAGAATTAGAGGTTGAAAGCATTGGCGAATTGTTATACGCTTGCAACGAAAACCGTTTAATAACCTTAAAAGGCTTTGGCGAAAAAACACAAACACAGGTAAAATTAAATATAGAATTTACGCTGGCAAGCAGTAACAAATTTCATTATGCTGCTATTGAAAAACCTGTAAACAATTTAATAGAATTTATTTTAGAACAGCAACCCGAATTGCAAATAGCTGTGGTCGGTCAATTAGCGCGAAAATGCGAGGTAATCGATAAAATAGAAGTTTTAACGGATGGTGAATTGACAATAGATGTTTCTGAAATTGAAAAAGCAATTCCACTAAAAATAAATTATAGTTATTGCGACTCTGCAGAGTTTTTTTATAAGCAAGTGGAGTTAACAGCTACTCCGCAACATTTAGAAAAAATAAATTTTGAAAGTTTAAACACTACCGAATTTTATAGTGATGAAGAAGTTTATGAAGCATTAAATCTTCCATACATTGAACCTGAGTTAAGAGAAGGCTTAACAGAAGTTGCTTTAGCTGAACAAAATAACCTTCCGCAATTAATAGAGTTACAAGATTTAAAAGGCATCCTTCATAACCACAGTACCTATAGCGACGGCGTGCATACCTTAAGGGAAATGGCCGACTATTGCAATGAGTTAGGTTACCAATATTTAGGCATTTGCGATCATTCCAAATCTGCTTTTTATGCAAACGGTATGGATATTGATAAAGTATTACAACAACAAAAAGAAGTTGATACACTAAACGCTACGTATAAAAATTTTAAAATTTTAAAAGGTATTGAAAGCGATATTTTAAACGATGGAAGTTTAGACTATGAGGAAGATATTTTAAAAACCTTTGATTTTATTGTTGCTTCTATTCATTCTAATTTAAAAATGAACGAAGAAAAAGCAACAGAGCGTTTAATAAAAGCCATCGAAAATCCTTACACCAGTATTCTTGGTCATCCTACAGGGCGTTTATTATTGGCTAGGCAAGGTTATCCCATCAATCATAAAAAAGTAATTGACGCCTGTGCGGCAAATAATGTTAGTATTGAATTAAACGCACACCCTTATCGTTTAGATATCGACTGGCGTTGGATACCCTACTGTTTAAACAAAGGTGTTATGGTGTCTATAAACCCCGATGCACACCATAAGCAAGGTTACCACGATATGTATTACGGTGTATGTGTTGCCCGTAAAGGCATGTTAACAAAAGAAATGTGTTTAAATAGTTTAAGTTTAAATGATTTGTTTCTAAAAATTAAAAAATAAAAATAGTGTAACGAGCTGTCTGCCAAATACCCGTATTTACCGACCTTAAAAGTATAATCGAAATTTATCATATTTGTATGTAAAATTTATTTCCACAGAAACAGTATTAATTAACGTAAATAAAAAATCAGATATAACGTTATTAATAAGTCTTTCAAAAAAATTAGGAATGTCCCAATACCCAAATTAAATTTAACATCTGTTACCTGCTGCCCTTTGCATCATTCGTTGTTTCTAAGTCGGCTTTTAAAATTGTTAATGCGTTTGTCAATAAGCTATAAATGTTTTTAAGCAAGAATAAATGAATAAGACTACGAGCCAAAAAATTTTTCGGAACCACTTTGTAAGTCCACTCTATTTTAGTTTGTCCATTGCCAAGGTCTGTGAATGCCCAATACCCCTCGATTTTTTTTTGCTAAAAAGCGAAGTTGTGTGCAACAACTACACAAATAATTGCAATTATCCATTTTGAAGTAACCGTTTTCCCATTGGTAAAACCAAAATATCCAATACAGAAAAACATTGCTAATTTTAGCAGGTACAAAGAATATGCTGTAAATAAGCCAATTATTAATATTCCTCCGCATAAAAACTAGATGTGAGATGTTTAGTAAGCTGAAGTTTTAAGAATCTATTGCGGATTTTAGTGTTTCGAGTTTTGTTAGCGAAAAAATCAATTACGCCACTTATCTTTACCTTAAATACTTTGGCGTATCCTTAAAAAAAAACAATAAACCAAGTATAACCTGCATTAATAATATGAGCATTGATTCATTATTAATTACAATCATTTTTTTGTTTTTTATTAAATAAACCAATCAGGTTACATATGTCTATGATTTAACTTTGTTGTATTCTACATCTCATAGTCATCTTCTATATTTTTTATATGAAAAGCCAACAATGGTATTTTACTATGAAAAGACATATCCTTTGTCATACTTCTACTAAACAGTTTTTCAATAGGATTTCTATTTTTAGTAGATAAAGCAATTATATCTGCATCAACAATATCAATAAATTTTTCAATTCCATTTTGTGCGTTTTCGTCTTCAAAAATGTGACATGTTATTTTAGGGTAGGTGATTACTTCACGAATTCGCGCTAAAAAAGTTTTCATTATTAAAGAACAAGCTTCTTCATCTTTTTTGTTTTCAATAAAATGGACGATAATTAGCTCAGCGTTAAAGGCAGACGCAATGATTGATAAATGCTTTATGGCCTGTACATCGCTATTGTGAAATCTAGAAGCGAATACAATTTTTTTCGGATTGAAAAAGGAAACTTCTTCGGGGATTACAAAAACAGGTATTGGCGAATCTTCAATTACACTTGCGGTATTACTTCCTAAAAGTGTTTTTTTAATTAATCCGGCACCTCTTGTGCCCATAACGATAAAGTCCGCTTTATTATTAAGTGCAATAGAGACAATATTTTCACTTGAGTTTTCCGTTACTCTTGTAATATGATCACAGGTAATATTAGCGTATTCCGAGATTATTTCATCTCTCAGTTCGTCTAGTTTTATTAAGGCTTCGTTTTTCGAAGAAGCTACTTTTTCTTTATAAACACTATCTAGCTTATCGTCCCCGAATAGGGGCGGAGATAAAATATGTAATAACCTAATCGTAGAATTTGTTGTTTGCGCTAGCATTGCAGCATATTTAGCAGCATATTTGGCGTTAATTGAAAAATCGGTTGGTACAATAAAGTTCATTCGTTCTTGAATTATAGATTTATAATTAGGCAATTTCTTTTTTAAGTTTATTAATCATTGTTGTCCGATAAAAGTACAAATTAATCTTTAAACCTGTTACGAAGGTTGATTTCATTGAACTACATTATTGTTTTTGAAAGCCAAGCCGCTTAAGTATTAAATAAGTTTAATTTAGTTTGATTGATGTTGGTTAAAGCATCCCAATTAGCTTTAGGGTTTTCGAGGAAATTAAATAAGTTGATGTATGTCATTAAATGATATTTGATAACGGACATCATATTTAGAAAGCGCATTTTTTGTTTGTTTTACGCTGCATTACAAGCATTATTAGCTAAATAATTAAACTAACCCATATTTGATTTTCAACGGCATTTTGATTATCCCCAAAGAAATATTTTAAAGGAAAGTTTTGTTTTATTCTTTCAAATGGAGTATATTCACAACAAATTAAAACAAACCAAAGCATGAAAACACAAAAAATTATTATCCTGAAATAAATACAACCATCGTTTTAATACTTTTTTAAATCATCATCTAAAAACACAAAATCATGAAAATTAAATTTACCAACTTACTTTTATCAGCTTCTTTTATCGTGGGAAGTTTTAATTACTCCATAAAAGGACAGACTATTGCCGGAGGATTTTATCACTCACTTTATACTTGTAGCGATAATTTACCAAAAGTAAGCGGAGGCAACGCTGATGGTGAACTTGGAATTGGAACTATTAGCAATACCTCGTCGCCAGTAGCCGTAACCTCCCTTTCAGGAATCACTTCAATGGCAGGAAATCATCACTCACTCTTTGTTAAAAATGATGGTACTGTGTGGTCGTCTGGTCAAAACTATTCTGGTCAATTAGGCGATGGAACTGCAACAGGTAAAATTAGCCCGGTTCAGGTGATTGGCTTAACAGGCATCATAGCAGCATCTGCTTCTGAAAGTCACTCTTTATTTTTAAAAAATGACGGCACGGTTTGGGCTTGCGGAAGGAATGCATACGGTCAACTCGGCGACGGAACAATTTTAGATAAAACAACTCCCGTTCAGGTTAGTGGCCTTACTGGTGTAATAGGAATTGCAGCAGGAACTTATCACTCTATCTTTGTAAAAAGTAACGGAACAGCATGGTCATGCGGTTATAATTTTTACGGACAGCTTGGCGATGGTTCAACAAGTACTAATGCCAGTTCAACCCCTCTTCAAATCGCAACTTTAAGCGGAATAACCAAAGTGGCCTCTTTTGGGCAGCGCTCTTTGTTTTTAAAAAACGACGGAACAGTATGGGGTTGCGGTTATAACGCCTTTGGAATTCTAGGTAATGGAAATACCAGTAATCAATCTGCACCTGTACAATCCCCATACTTAAGCGGAATTACTGAAATTGCTCCCGGAGCCTTTTTTACACTTTTTCTTAAAAATGACAATACAGTTTTATCTTGCGGCAACAATGCATCAGGGCAATTAGGTAATGGAACTCTAACAGATCAGTTAATTCCTGCATCAATCACTTCTATTAGCGGCGTTATTAAAATAGCAGCCGGTTTTGAGCATTCAATCTTTCTCAAAAGCGATGCGTCCATTTTGGCCTGCGGCGGCAATGGTTATGGGCAATTAGGCGATGGTTCTACTGTTAAAAAAACCACACCGGTATCAGTGGGTGGTCTGTGTACTATAACAGGACAAAAAGAAATTAAACATCAAAATAATCTTGTTGTTTTTCCAAACCCTTCCAAAGGAATTTTTAAAATAGAAATGAAAGATTCACAATCCTTATCCTATAAAATTTATGATTATTCTGGCAATGAAGTTTTTTGTGAAAAGGAAATTGTAACTTCAAGTTTAGATCTAAGTCAACTTTCATCCGGTATATACATGTTAGAAATACAAACTAATGTTGGAATACGTATTCAGAAAATTGTTATTCAAAAATAATCAGATTGAAAACTATTTTTAAAGAGGTTGTTTCAAATTGGGGCAGCCTTTTTTATTTATAAAATAACTACCCGCAGGGATTGTGCCGATGCAAAACAAAACAGAAATTTGATCAATCCAAAATAATAAACCCGCATGAAAAATAAACTACTAAAATTTTTATTTCTAATTAGAGCTTCCTCAGTAACTAAAAATCGCGAATAATAGCTTATCTTTTTTCGCCTTTGTTGATGTTATCACCAACAAATTATACACCAGTTAAATTACATTCATCTTAAACCGGTGAGAGATAATTTATGTGAACACAATTGAATACGATTCTTCATCCGCTAAACTTTATCATTGATTAAAACATCTTTATTCTTTTTTTGGAATCTTATTCCGGAGTTTTTTGATAATTTGTTTGTACTTGTTGGTGATAACACCAACAAGAGCTGAAAAAAAACAACTCGCTGATATAAATCGAACCAAGCATGGAGTATCCTCTTTAACATTTATCATGGGCATTTTTATTTCTCCTTTTTTCTTGCCAGTAATTGGATTACGACCCACACCATTGCTAATAACACTAAATTGGCTAATTGTTAATGAGTCCTAAATCTTTAAGTCCTTTGGCTGGTCGCTAAAATTTTTACTTTTACTCATTACTTGGGTTTGTGGTAAAAATTAAAGTAATAAAAAACAGAGACGGTTGAAATACCTCTTCCTTTTAATTTATTTTATCGGTCACTAATGAAAGTCTTATAATTTAAGCCCTTTTTATGGTTACTATCATAACTCGGTTAAGGAGGCTGCCCCCAAGGTTATTTACGCTAAAAATTTAGCGTAAATTTAACAAGAAATTGTTTCTAATCTTTAACCGCAGCTGCCAATCTTTTTAATTTACCGGCAATTTTAGCCGGAGACATAACGAAATCAATGCAGCCTGAAGCCTGAGCAATGAGAGGCATGTGAGGCACTTCGGCAGAATCGTTCTGAGCAAATGTTATTCCTCCTTTTGCTTTAATCTGCTTACATCCCTCAGTGCCATCGCCATTATACCCGGAGAGAACAATGCCTATTGCACGAGTACCCATTGCCTCTGCTAAAGAAACAAAAAACACATCTATTTGCTTATGCCCATCAGAACGGGGAGATACAACTTTGAAGGTGTAGTTTTCGATAAGAAGATCTACGCCATTAGGAATAACGTATAAGTGATCCCTTTGTATCGGCATCTTCATGGAAGCCACACTTGCTTGCATTTTTGTGTGACGAGACAAAATTAAAGCTAACTGGCTGTGAGCGCTCGGACTCATGTGGGAAATAATGACAAAAGCCATTCCTGTATCAGTAGGCAGAGCCTCTAAGAGTGCCTTGTATGCAGTAAGCGCACCGGCTGAACCGCCAATGCCTACAATTAATTTAGGACGTAATAAGCTTATGCGTCCTCCGGCTTTCATTAAATATTTTTATTTATCTTTTTTGATTTTCCAGTAATGCCAGTACCTACTTTCTTTTTTGGAGCAGAAGTTGAAGTAGAATCAACTTCCATTGGTTCTACGGAAATTCCATCATCATTCAAAATCAATTTGTGTACGTCACTCGAGTGACCTGTGCCACGAGATTTAACAATGTAAAGTCCACGAATACGTTTTTTACCCATATTTTCTTCTAATTCTCTAACTACAATCCAAGTGTCTATTAGCGAAGATACGCCTATTTCACCACTTGTGTCATTTTGCGAGGATGAAGAAACAAGACTCGTAAAAAAGCCTGTTATGCCGTTTGTTTTTAAAACATCAATCATGCGAGTAATCATCGAATGAACTTCTCGTGGGCTTCCTTCTCCAATTAAACTTGTCAGAGGATCTATCACAACAGATTTTGGTTTAAACTCTTCAATGGTCTTATATAGATCGAGCAAATGTTTCTCTAAACCAAAATAGGTAGGTCTGGTGGAAATAATTTTTAAGTATCCTTTTTTTATCAATGGTTCAAAATTAAAACCTATGGATTTCATATTTTGAATAAGTTGCCCGGCTGATTCTTCATAAGATAAGAAAAGACAACGTTCTCCACGTTTACATGTTTCTATTGCGAATGCGGCAGCTAAACTTGTTTTTCCGGTACCCGCAGTACCTGAAGCAAGTATTGTGCTGGCTTTTGTGTATCCTTTACTTTTAAATAATTTATCAAGCGATGGAATTCCGGTTGAAACTCTTTTGGATGTTCCCGGCTGATCGAGTCCTGCTGAAGTGATAGGAATTACGGAAAGTCCATTGTCATCTATTACAAATGGATATTCGTTAGTTCCATGATTTGAACCACGATATTTAACTACACGAATTCTACGAACGGAAACTTCTTCGTCAACTCTGTTATCGAGAAGAATGATGCAATCGGAAATGTACTGCTCTATGCCGTGACGAGTATAAGAGTCTTCTCCCGTCTCACCCGTAACGATTGCCGTAACTCCTTTGTCTTTAAGCCATCTAAAAAGTCTTTTTATCTCTAAACGAAGAATGCCATTATCTGTAATGCCTGCAAAAAGAGATTCAATAGAATCTAAAACAACACGTGTGGCGTTAACGGAATCAATGGCATGTTCCAACCGAATCATTAGTCCTTCAAGATTAAAGTCTTTCTCCTGAACATCTTTGCGTTCCAAAATAATATGCTCAAGCACAATTTTTTTTTGCGATACAAGTGCTTTTAAATCTAAGGTAAGAGAAGCGGTATCTTCGTAAAGTTCATCTGCGGTTTCTTCAAATGACATAAACACGCCATTTTCTTTGTAATTAACAGCACCATTGATTAAGAAATCAATACCAAACAGGGTTTTTCCTGAACCGGCACCTCCGCTAATTAAAGTGGTTCTGTTTTTCGGAAGCCCTCCTTCTGTAACCTCGTCAAAGCCTTTTATGCCGGTTAAGCATTTGTTTAATTTATTGAGCTTAGTAGTGATTTTTTTCTTGATAGTTTTTTTCATCAGATAATAATTTTTTTATTTTGTTTGGTGACCTAAACAATTTGCCAAACATTAATTTTTCGGCATTTTACCGCAAAGATATCGTGCTTGAATGCTTTGTAATTTGTGTTTTGTTGAAATGGTGTTTATGTTAATAATTAAAAAATAGTCTTCATATCATCTACCTTTTGTTTTGGTAGTTTTTAACGTTGTCGGTAAAAATTAAGAATGTGTAAATATTTTCTTTTAAATTACTTTTTCGTAGTAAACAGGATCGCCATGCAATGAAGTAATATCCTTTTTAAATTTTTCAATCAATAACATTTCATCAATGGTTACAGGCTTGTAGGCTTTCGCTACTTTTTCCATCACAGCAATAAAAGTTGTTTTAAGTTTTGGACTTAAATAATGGCTGTTTGTGTGGATTTGTTTCATCGCGCCATCATAAGCGTCTTTAGTTGAAGTTTTATCTTTATTCATTATCTTAAAGATAATGTCAGATATATCGAAAGCCTGATCTTTAGAACGCAACTCGGACTCAACAATACTCTGAAATTTTAAACGCTCTTCTTTTTGTACTTCACCGTCTGCACGGGCAATTGCATAGGCGAGCTCGCCTATGGCGTAATGTAAATTTTCTGTTGGTGTCATATTTTTTTGTTTTAATTTTTCGTTTAAAATTGTTTAATTAATTGATGAGCATTAAAATTCATCGAACCTACTAGTACGTTATTTGTTTGCCCATTTTTAAAAATTTAATTAGTGAAAAAAGTTTCACAACACAAAGAACATCATATATTTGTGCCAAGCTGTTGTAAAGTTATAGAAAGAATTTGCATAATTCACGCACGTAAAAAGTGATTATAGAATTCCGATAAAGATTATGAGATTTTCTAAATTCTTTCGCTTATTTTCTTTTAGTGATCCTATTATTGTGAATTACATTATTTATTTTTAATCAAACAATATCTTTTTATCACATATCTAAATAAAAGACCTAACATTACTATAAATGCCAAGATGGATTAACAGTAATAATTATGGTAGATTAAAGATTAATTTATATTTAATATGTAAGAGTTATTAAAGGATGAGTATTGCTTGATTCATTCTCTTATGTTTTAATACTAAACCTTTTAATATTTATGCCGTGAATGAAAATAAAAAATTAAAGGAACTATTAATTGCACGAAAAGAACTTGCTTTTGAAAAAGAAGAAAAAGGAAAACGTGCGGCAGAATTAAGTGTAGCCAACATTGAATTGATTTTTCAGACTAAGGAAAAAAAGAAGCGGGCTGATGAACTATTTATTGCTAACATCGAGTTAGAGCTTCAAGCCGAAGAGAAAGCTAAACGTGCTGCAGAATTATTGACCGCAAATATAGAATTGGCATTCCAAAAAGAAGAGAAAATAAAACGTGCGGCAGAATTGATCGTAGCGAATATAGAACTTGCTTTTCAAACTACTGAAAAAGAGAAAAGGGCGGCAGAGCTTATAATTGCTAATAAAGAGCACGTATTTCAAAATCAAGAAAAAGAAAAACGGGCAGCAGAATTAATTATCGCTAATAAGGAACTTGTTTTTCAAAATCGAGAAAAAGAGAAACGTGCCGAAGAATTGATTATCGCCAACAAGGAATTGGCTTTCCAAAATGAAGAAAAAGAAAAACGTGCCGCCGAATTAATCGTTGCTAATACGGAACTGGCTTTTCAAAATCAAGAAAAAGAAAATCGTTCCTCAGAACTGATTATTGCAAATACAGAACTTGTATTTCAAAGTAGAGAGAAAGAAAAGAGGGCAGCTGAGTTAGGTATTGCGAATAAAGAACTCGCTTTTCAAAACGGTGAAAAAGAAAAACGTTCTGAAGAATTAATTATCGCAAACGCCGAACTCATATTTCAAAGTGAAGAAAAAGAAAAACGTGCAGCAGAGTTAAGTATTGCCAATGTAGAGCTTGCTTTTCAAAATAAAGAAAAAGAAAAACGTGCAGGAGAACTATTCAATACTAATATGGAACTGAACCAATCAGAAAAATCACTTCAAATTAGTTTAAAGGAGGTTTCAGATTATAAATATTCATTGGATGAATCGGCTATAATCGCTGTAACTGATCAAAAAGGAATTATTAAAAAAGTTAATGGTAATTTTTGTAAAATATCTAAATACACCGAGAAAGAACTAATTGGGCAAGATCATAGAATAATTAATTCAGGTTACCACCCAAAAGAATTTATAAAGGAATTATGGAAGACGATTGCAAATGGAAAAATATGGAAAGGTATTTTAAAAAATATTGCGAAAGATGGCTCTTTTTATTGGGTGGATACGACTATCGTTCCTTTTCTTGATGAAAGAGGAAAGCCTTATCAATATCTCGCTATAAGGGTTGACATTACAGACCGTAAAAAATCTGAAGGATATCTGATACAACGCACTTTTGAATTAGAAAATGTTAATAAAGAACTCGCTTTTCAAAACGGTGAGAAAGAAAAACGTGCCGCAGAACTGATTATTGCCAATAAGGAACTTGCTTTTCAGAATGAGGAAAAGGAAAAACGCTCTACTGAATTAATTACTGCTAATACAGAACTTGTATTTCAGAGTGAGGAAAAAGGAAAGCGATCGGCAGAACTTATTATCGCAAATAAAGAATTAGCTTTTCAAAATAAAGAAAAAGAAAAGCGTTCCTCAGAACTGATTATTGCAAATACAGAACTTGTATTTCAGAGTGAAGAAAAAGAAAAACGTGCAGCTGAGTTAAGTATTGCAAATGCAGAACTTATATTTCAGAGCGAAGAAAAAGAAAAACGTGCAGCAGAGTTAAGTATTGCCAATATAGAGCTTGCTTTCCAAAATGAAGAAAAAGAAAAACGTGCTGGAGAATTGATCATAGCCAATACAGAATTGGCTTTCCAAAATGATGAAAAAGGAAAACGTTCGGCAGAACTTATCATTGCCAATATAGAGCTTGCTTTCCAAAATGAAGAAAAAGAAAAACGTGCTGCGGAATTAGTAATTGCTAATTTAGAACTTGCTTTTCAAAATGCAGAGAAGGAGAAAAGGGCAAATGAATTAATTATCGTTAATAAAGAGCTTGAGCAATTTGCTTTTATTGCTTCGCATGATCTACAACAACCGCTGCGCACTGTGTCAAATTACATGGGTATGTTTGAAGATAAATATTTAAGCCTGCTGGATGATAATGCAAAAAAATATCTTACGTCGGTAAATAATGCTATTAAACGTATGAATATGCTTATTAAATCGCTATTAACTTTTTCACAACTTGGTAATAATAAAATACTAACCAATGTGGATTGTAAAAAAGTGATTGATGACGTTTTGGCTGATCTTGAAATTCTCATTGTTACCTCCAATGCTTTGATTGAAGTTGGAGAAATGCCGACTCTTAATTTATATGAAACGGAAATGCGACAGTTGTTTCAAAATTTAATTACAAATGCTATTAAATTTCAAAAGCCTGACACGCAGCCCAAAATAAAAATTTCGTCTAAAAAAATAAAAGGCATTTGGAATTTTACTATTAGCGATAATGGTATAGGAATCGAACCGGCTTATTTCGAAAAAATATTTGATATCTTTCAACGGTTACATGCGAATAAAGAATACGAAGGAAGCGGAATAGGATTGGCAAATTGTAAAAAAATAGTACAATTGCACCAAGGTGAAATTTGGATCAACTCTAAACCGGAACATGGATCCACATTCTATTTTACAATTTCAAACTTAACTATATGAATACCAAATTAAATTGTATAATGCTTATTGATGATGACAGTGATGACAATTTTTTTCACGAAACGGCCATAATGGAAAATAATTTTCTAGGGGCTGTAATTGTGCAAGATTCGGCCTTAAAGGCACTGGAATATATTAGATCTAAAACCGTACCGTGTATCGATTTGATCTTTTTAGATATTAATATGCCGCGTATGAGTGGATGGGATTTTCTTATTGAATATAATTTGTTGAGTAATGAAATTGAAAAAAAACCAATAATTATAATGCTATCAACTTCATATAATAACGATGATGTTGCTAAGGCTAAAGATAATAATCTTGTAAGCGACTATATTACCAAACCATTAACTAAAGAAATATTTGAAAATATTATTATGAAATATTTTTAAGTAAATTGTTCTGAGTAAAAACTCTAAAAAGTTACAAGGTTTAAATGTCTCGCTGTAAAAACAAACTTTAAATTGTTAAGATAAATACTAATTAAAAACAAATATGAAAAAAATATTAATTGCAACAGATTTTTCAAATGCCTCAAAGAATGCATCGCAATACGCTATTGAACTTGCAAAAATAAGTGGTGCAAAAATAATCTTATATAATGTATACATCCCTCATGCCCCTATTAATGAAGGAATAGCATTAGAATTTGTTCAGGATAAAAAAAATAGAAATAGACAACTGCTTGAAAGTGAGGCGGTTTTTTTAAGGAAATACGGTATAGAAGTTGAGGTTTTGGTAAATGAAAGTGAACGGATGAGTGAAATCTTATCTATTGAGAAGAGCAGAAATGTAGATTTAGTTGTTGTTGGAATTCAAGAGTCGGAAGTTTTAACCGGATTTACTTTCGCGAATATGATTACTGATTTAATAAAAGAAACAATTGTTCCCTTAATTATAATTCCTGAAAAATCTATTTTCAAAAAAATTGAAAGAATGGTCTTTGCTGTCGATTTTAATTTAGAAACTGAGCTGGAAATGCATAAGCCTATAAAAGATTTACTCCAACTTTTTAATCCGCAAATATTCATTCTCAATGTTGTGAAAGAAAATGAAGAAATAAGGCCTGATAAAAAGGTGTCGGAACATAATATTGAAAAATATTTTGAAAACATTGAGCATATCTACTCTTTTATTCAACACAATGACGTAGCGAATGGCTTGAAAGAATTTATTTCACAAAATAACATAGATTTAATAACGATGATACCTCATAAACATAATTTGTTCCAAAATATTTTTTTTGAAAGTAAAACAAAGCAAATGGTATTTAACACAAAAATTCCATTGATTATATTTCCGGTTAGTAATTGAAAATTCTAATTTGCGGTAAAGTGATTATTAAAGCAAAGATAAATAAATCCCAAATCGGGATAAACGCTCGTCATATTGCAAATACCGGTTAAATTGACCACCTTAAACCGATTCAAATTGACCAGTGAATTTGCTGGCGAAGATTTTAAGTTCATGAACTGTTTTAGTCTTTAAA
>JAYVGH010000014.1:0-24471 GCA_043772435.1 Bacteroidota bacterium | reverse complement strand
TTTGCTATTTTTAATGATTTTAATGTATAATCCAATGCTAAATTATATTCATTTTTTAAAATATATATATTTCCAATATTTTTAAGTGCAATCGATTGCCCTTTTTTATTTTTAACATTATTGTATATTTCTAAACTAATACTAAATTTATCCAACGATTCAGCCAAATTTCCTTGTTTTGTAGATAAAATACCTAGTTGAACCATTAAAGCTGCAATACCATTTTTGTCATTAATCTTTTGTCTGATTTTTAATGAAGCATCATAATATTCAATAGCTTTAGGTAGATTATTTATTTTTATATATAATGCCCCAATATTTTTTAATACTGAAGCTAACCCAAATTCATCTTTTACTTCATTATATTTTTTTAAACTTTTTAACATAAATTCAATAGCTTTTTGAGTATCATTTTGGCTGTCGCAAATTACCCCTAATCCAAAAAGTGATGAAGCTATAGTTCGTGTATAATTGTGGGTTTCACTTATTTTTAAACATCGCTCAAAGGTTTGTAATGCTAAGATATTATTTCCTTGTTTTATATAAATATCGCCAATATTATTTAAGCAAATAGCAATATCTTTAGAAATTAATAGAGAATCATTTATTTTTAAACTAAGGTTATAGTTATTTAAAGCTTTTATTGCATCGCCTTGTTGAGAAGCCATAAATCCAATATTATTGTAAAGTAAAGCCGATGCCTTTAAATAAAATATTTTATTTACTTTATTGTTAATTGAAATATTGTATTTGTTACAAATTTGCAACCCTTGTTTTGCATAATTTTCAATTTCATTAAGTTTGCAATTTTCTGATAAAGCTATTAGTGTTTTTACAATTGTCGTATCGTTTGTGCTATTTTTTAGTACTAACTTTAATGAATCGAAAATTTTATTTTGTGCACAATAATTATTATTGACAAAACAGGTAATTAGAATAATTTTGATTACTAAAGTAACTGATTTTATTTTTTTCACAATTTATTTTTTAATACTCTACCAATAAACTTTTCGGTTGGCAACAAACTTTGCTGTATGCGTTTGGCGTAGCGAATACTATCTAAAATTTCTTTTTGTTTTTCGTCTACAATGTGTTTTTGAGTTTCTACAACTAATTTTTGTTCTTCAATAATGTTTTTTTGCTTTTGTGTAATTTTAAAACGGTTAAACATAAAAATGCCAAACAAAGCTGTTAAGCCTAAGCCACCATATAAAAAATAGCGTTGTGTTTTTTCTTGTTTTAATTTTACAGTAGTTAGTTTTTTTTCTTCGGCAACTCGCACACTATCTGCCGCAGCTTTTTTTTCGTATTCGTATTTTAGTTGCGATTTTATAGAGGCTTTGCGAGTTTCTTTATTATTTATGCTATCGCGCATTTGAATATAAAGTTCGTAATTATGTAAGGCAAGTTTATAATTGCCAGTTGCAGTATAAATTTTTTTTAAACTGTAAGCAGCAACTTTTATTTTTTCGGGATTACCCAAAGCCTGACTAATTTCCATACTTTTTAATGAATAACGGAGTGCCTGATTATAATTACTTTTATTAAAGTATATATTTCCAATTTTGTTTAATGAACTTGCTATGCCTTTTTTATCTTCCATTTCAGTATAAATTTTTAGGCTTAAATTGTAAAACTCTAAAGCGATATTATATTCTTTTTTTAGTAAATAAATAGTTCCTATGTTGATATATGAGTTAGCTATGAGTGATTTATTACCCAACAATTGACTTATTTTAAGACTTTTAGTGTAAAACTCTATGGATTTAGATAAATTATTTTGTGCTTTATAAATTGATGCGATACTATTAAACTCTTGAGCAATTCCATGTTTATCGTCCATGTTTTCATAAATATTTAAGCTCCTATTAAAAAACTCTAAAGCTTTTAATAGGTCATCTTGATTAGAATAAATTGTTCCAATATTATTAAGTATGCTTGCAGTACCTAATTTATCACCAATATCTTCTCGCACCTTTAAACATTTATAGAAGTACTCTAAGGCTTTTGGCAAATTACCCTGATTTATATAAACTGCACCTATATTATTATAGGAATACGAAATGCCTGGCTTATCGCCAATATCTTCTTGTATTTTAAGGCTTTTGTTAAAGTATAAAATCGCAATAGATATATCGCCTTTTTCATAATATATAGCACCAATATTATTAAGTGTAGTAGTCATATCTTTTTTGTCGCCAATTTCTTCTTGTATTTTAAGGCTTTGATTAAAATATTCGAGTGCATTTTTCATTTTACCCTTTGTAGTATAAGTATAGCCAATTTGATTTATAGCTTGTGCGTAATATTTTAAATATTTTTTTTTTAGTGGAGTTTTTTTTATTAAATTTTGTTTTGTTATGTTTAATAATTGCTCGTTGTAATTTAGCATTTTATTCTCTGGCAATATTTCAATTAACTTACATATAATGCCACACCGAGTAGTATCGTGTTTAGCATTTTTTAAAGCCAATTTTAATGAGTCTATCGTTTTATTTTGCGAAAAAAATGAAACGCTGATAACACAAATCGACAAGATAATATATAATTTTAATTTCAGTATCAACTTTTGTTATTTTTTAAAATCCTGCTTATAAATTTTTCTGTTGGCATCAAACTTTGTTGTATTTTTTTTGCATATCTAATGCTATCTAATACTTCTTTTTGTTGATTCGCTAACTCTGCAACTTTTTCTTCAACAATGTTTTTTTGCTGTTCAATTTCAATATTTTTTAGGTTTAATATTTTTTTCGCTTTACTAATTTTGAATACAGCATAAAAAGCCACAAGTATTAATATTATTGAAATTAAAAACGCAAACATTAAAATATTTTTAAATTGTGAGTCTACCTTTTTTTGTTTATTTAAAAATATAATTTCTTTTTCTTTTTGATGACTGCTATATTTGGTTTCCAATTCATTTAAATTATTATTGTTTTGAATGTTAAACAACAAATCTTTTGTTTTAACATACATTTTATAAAAAAATAATGCCTCAGGTGCTTTTTCGGAATTTTGTAATATGTTTGATTTTAGTAGGTAAATTTCTGCTAATGTTTGATTAATATTATGTTTCAAACTGTAATGTATAGCACTATCAATATTACTTAATGCTTTGTTATTTTGTTTCATTATAAAATAACAATTTGCGGTTTGCTCATATCCTTTAATTAAACCGGGAATATCAAAATCTTTTTTAAAACAGTTTTGTGCCTGAATAAAATTACTAATAGCTTTATTATAATTATTTACATCAAAGTAATGTTTTCCTAAACCAAATAAACTCCATCTTTTTCCCACAATATCGTTCATACTGTCGGCAACATATACTGCATGTTTTAATATTTGTTCGGCGTGGTTATAGTTTTTTAGTTTTGAGTATGCACTCCCAATTCGCATTAATACAAGCGATGATGTTTTTTTACTTTTAAGTAAGGTTTCATAAGCTTTTTTATAGTAAGCTAGTGCTTTTTTATAATCGGGGATAGGTTTCTCAAAAAACGCTAAACCTGCGTGGCTAAACGAATTTGCCATAAGTCTTAAATTTTTTGTTTTTTCCGCAATTTCAATGGCACTAATAAAATTTTCTATTGCTATTTCGTAATTACCCATTGTGTAATACGTAAATCCTAAAACATTTTTTGCCGAACATAACATTGTGTCGTTACCTAAAGCTTTAAAAATAGTTACAGAAAGCTGTAAATGTATTTTTGCACTATCGTATTTGCTCGATTCCATTGCCACAACCCCCATTAAATGCTGAGTATATGCAGATACATAATTATTTTTATTATTAATTAATTTAGAATTTACTGTCTTGTATAAAATATATGCGCTATCGTAAGAGTCTTTTAACCCAAACTTTATAAAAAAAGGTTTACACTTATGTATTTTTTCAATTGGGTTTAAATGCGATGCGTTACAAATATTTTTTACACTGTCAACTTCGGCAAATTGTGCTAAAAACAATTTAGGCATCAAAAAAATTAGTATATTTATACGTTTTAACACATTTAAATATATTAATTTTTTAATATCAATAAAACTTAACACATTTATTTTAAAAAATAATTTGTTAATCTAAAAAATCTCACTACATTTGCACCCCTTATTTAAGGAAAATACTATAAAAATTAATAAAAGTGGACGCATTAAGTTATAAAACACAATTTGCCAATAAAGCTACTGCCAATAAAGAGTGGTTGCTTGTTGATGCTGAAAATGAAGTAGTTGGACGTTTAGCCTCTAAAGTAGCAATGTTGTTACGTGGCAAGCATTTAACAAGTTACACCCCGCATGCAGATGCCGGTAGCAATGTTATTATTATAAACGCCGAAAAAGTACGTTTTACAGGTAAAAAATTAACTGATAAAGAATATATTCGTTATACTGGTTATCAAGGAGGTCAACGTTTTACTACCCCCAAAGAATTATTAGCTAAAAAACCGGAAGAAATATTAACACATGCTATACATGGTATGTTACCAAAAGGCCGTTTAGGTCGTACTATTAATACAAACATCCGTATTTTTTCTGGTACCAACCACGGTATGGAAGCTCAACAACCCAAAAAAGTATATTTAAGCAAAATTAAATAAAAAATGGAAGTAACTAACACATCTGGTCGCCGTAAAACCTCTGTAGCTCGTGCCTACGTTACCAAAGGTACTGGTATTATTATAGTAAACGGACGCGATTACAAAGAATATTTTAAAACTCCAACTTTACATTTTTATGTTACACAATCGTTAGCTGTTAGCAATGCAGTAGGCGAGTACGATGTAAAAGTAAATGTTAAAGGCGGTGGTACTACAGGTCAAGCACAAGCTATTCGTTTAGCAATTGCTAAAGCTTTAGTTGAAAATAATGCCGAATTAAAACCAAATTTACGTGCCGAAGGTTTAATTACCCGCGACCCTCGTATGGTTGAACGTAAAAAATTCGGACAAAAGAAAGCACGTGCACGTTTCCAATTCAGCAAACGTTAATAGATTTAAAAAAAAAGAGGATAATAAAAATATGTCAGCAAGAACATCATTTAACGATTTACTAGAATCAGGTGCGCATTTTGGCCACCTAAAAAGCAAATGGAACCCGGCAATGGCTCCTTATATTTATTCTGAAAAAAACGGAATTCATATTATAGATTTGAATAAAACCGTCGTAAAAATAGACGAAGCAGCTAATGCCATTAAACAAATAGCTCGTAGCGGAAGAAAAATTTTATTTGTAGCGACTAAAAAACAAGCTAAAGATATTGTAGCCGAAAAAATGAAAACAGTTGCTATGCCTTACGTTACTGAACGTTGGCCCGGTGGAATGTTAACAAATTTTGCTACTATTCGTAAATCGGTGCGTCGTATGAGTCAAATAGATAAAATGGCTACCGACGGTACTTACACAAATATTTCGAAACGTGAGCGTTTACAAATATCGCGCGAACGCGAAAAATTAGAAACTAATTTTGGTTCAGTTTCTGATTTATCTCGTTTACCAGCAGCGTTATTTATTGTTGATATTAGCAAAGAGCACATTGCTGTAGCAGAAGCAAAACGTTTAAATATACCAACATTTGCAATTGTGGATACTAATTCTAACCCTAATCAGGTTGATTATGCTATTCCTGCAAATGATGATGCTTCTACTTCTATCGCATACATTATTGAATTAATGTGTGTGGCTATAAGAGAAGGCTTAAGCGATCGTAAAATGGATAAGGAAGCTAATGTATCCGAGGAAAACGATACAAAAGAAGTTAGTGCTCATGAAGCTGAAGAATTAGCTGCAGGTTTAAACATTAAAGGTGCTAAAAAAGATGATGAGGAAGAAAAAGGTGGTGCAAAAAAACCTCGTCGCAGAACTACAACCGCTACTAAAAAATAAAATTTAACAGTAACTTTATAAATAGCGGTCATTCTGGTAGCAGTATGACCGTTTTTTTTTAACCTTGTACAATATTTAAATGTGGATTTGACTCCGCTCGCTTTCAATAAAATAATTATCAACTATAACTATTAACCAACCCCTAATAACTAAAAATATGGCAATCACAGCAGCAGAGGTAAACAAATTACGCCAACAAACCGGAGCAGGAATGATGGACTGTAAAAAAGCACTAGAAGAAAGTAACGGCGATTTTGAAGGCGCAGTAGATTATTTACGTAAAAAGGGTGCTAAGGTAGCAGCAAATCGTCAGGATAGAGATGCAAAAGAAGGTGTAGTTTTAGCAAAAACAGCTTCAGATAATAAAACAGCTATAGTTATAAGTGTTAACTGTGAAACTGATTTTGTGGCTCAAAACGCAGATTTTATTAATTTTGCCGAAACAGTAGCAAGCGTTGCATTAAATAAATTACCCGCTACTATCGACGAGTTAAAAGCATTACCATACGATGCTACTCTTTCTATAGCTGATAAATTTATGGAGCAAATTGGTAAAATTGGCGAAAAAATTGATATTGGTTTTTACAGCATAGTTAAAGCCGAAAATGTTGTAGGTTACATTCATCCGGGCAACCGTTTAGCTGTAGCTGTGGGATTTAACAAAACAGTTAGTGCCGAAGTAGCTAAAAACATTGCTATGCAAGCCGCTGCAATGGCACCGGTTGCGCTTGATAAAGATGATGTTGACCAAAACACTATTAACCGCGAATTAGATATTGCTAAAGAAACAATACGTGCAGAAGGTAAATCCGAAGATATGGTGGAGAAAATTGCACAAGGTAAATTAGCTAAGTTTTTTAAAGAAAATACCTTATTAAATCAAGAATATTTTATTGATAATAAATTAAGTGTACGTCAGTATTTACAAAGCGTAGAAAAAGATTTAATTATATCTTCGTTTAAACGTTTTTCGTTATCGTAGTGTTTAATTTCTAAAATTTTTAATGAAAAAATCCTGCTTGTATCAGGATTTTTTTGTTTTTAATATTTTTGTAATTTTAATTCGTAATTCTTAATGCGTTCCCATCATAACTCGTTCCATAAAGTCTAAGAGCCCAAGTTGCCGGCCCTTGCGTAACAGAACCATCAATAATTTGCCATTTAGAATTACTTACCGAATCTTTTAAAGTGAAATTATCGGTTTGAACTTTCACTTTTGCGTTGGCATCATTCGGCAAATAAGTAGATGCACGTTCAATTGCCACAAATTCCTGGGTAGATTTTCTATAAATAATAATACCATTTATTCCTACATTATTATAATATATCCACCCGCCAATAGCTTGAATTTTAAAGTTAAAAGGGTCGTTAGGATATAGAGTAACGTTAACAGGTACACTGGGTACAGGATTATTATTAATATTTTGTGTTTGATTTTGCGCCTTTTTTTTACAAGCCACATTTATTGTTAACGAAGTAATAATTACTAAACAAAATACTATTAAATAATTAACTTTACGTTTCATATCTCAAATTTACAAAATATACTGTGATAAATTCTTCTAACGATAATTTTAATTCCGATCCACAAAAAAAATCCAATCCATTAATGCCTCTATACTTTGCTTTGATTTTAGCTTTAGGAGTAGGAGTAGGGTATTATTTAACATTTAACGGAACAAACGCTTACACTAATACTAAATTTCACCCCACCGCGTCTAACAGTAAAATAAATAATTTGTTAGAATATATTGAATTACAATACGTAGATACAGTAAATCGCCAGCAACTCGAAAATAAATCCATTATTTCGTTAATGAAAAGTTTAGATCCTCATAGCGATTACATACCTGCTGAAAATTTTGAAGCTGTAAACGAACCTTTGGAAGGTAATTTTGATGGAATAGGAGTAGAGTTTAATGTTATTAACGACACTATGAGAGTCCTAAATCCTATTATTGGTGGTCCATCAGAAAAATTGGGAATTAAAACCGGCGATAAAATTATAAAAGTTAACGGAAAATCTATTACAGGAAAAACGACTACAAGTAAAGAAATATTCAACAACCTTCGTGGAAAAAGCGGTACCAAAGTAGCTGTAACAGTTTTAAGAAATAGCGTTAAAAAACCCATAGAGTATACAATTACTCGCGGTAAAATTCCTTTGTTTAGTATTGATATAGCCTATATTGTTAGCCCCCAAATTGGTTACATAAAAGTGAGCCGTTTTGCCGAAACTACGTACGATGAATATATAAAAGCCTTTAATGAATTAAGTTCGCAAGGCATGAAAAAATTAATTTTAGACTTGAGAGGCAATGGCGGTGGCTTTTTAAAAATTGCGGTTGATTTAGCCGATGAATTTTTAATGAATGGTTTACAAATAGTTTATACACAAGGCAGAACGCACCCAAAAAAAACATATAATGCCACAAGTAAAGGTGGTTTTGAAAATAATGGACTTGTTGTATTGATTGATGAAGGAAGCGCAAGTGCCAGCGAAATTGTAGCCGGCGCTTTGCAAGACAATGATAGAGCAACAATTATTGGCAGAAGAAGTTTTGGAAAAGGTTTGGTTCAGGATCAAATTGATTTACCCGATGGATCGGCAGTACGTTTAACCATTGCCCGTTATTATACACCAACCGGGCGTTGCATACAAAAACCTTACACAAAAAATTTAGAAGATTATTATAATGAAGAATACCAACGTTACCAAAACGGTGAACTATATAATGCTGATAGCATAAAAATAGATAAGTCAAAAAAATTCACTACTCCCGGAGGTAAGGTGGTATATGGCGGTGGGGGTATTGTACCCGATGTGTTTATACCCTTAGATAGTTTAAAGTATAGCAGTATTGTAAATAGATTATATTTTAGTGGCGTACTTACAAGTTTTGCTTTTGAGTTTACAGATAATAACCGCGCTAATTTTTTAAGCACCTATAAAACTTCGTCTGATTTTATTATTAGATATTTAGTTAGTAATAAAGAGATTGAAGCTTTAAAAAATTATTTAGTTGCAAAAAAAGTACCTAACCTAACGTTTACTCTAAACGATAAAGGATTTTCTGAAATTTTAAAAGCTTTAATTGGTCGTAATTTGTTTGATAAAGATGCGTATTACCCAATTTTAAACAAAAACGATAGCGCTATTCAAAAAGCAATTCAGGTGCTGAATAAAAAATAAATTTAAAAACGAATTCGAAGGATTCAAATGTTTATAGAAATAAAAACAAAAGGTCAAAAGAATCCGAAGGATTCAAATGTTTATAGAAAAATAAAAACAAAAGGTCAAATGAATCCGAAGGATTCAAATGTTTATAAAATTGGTAAAATAACATTCGACCCCGTAGGGGTCGTAAAAAAATAATATTTGTAGTTTTATAAATATTTATTTCCTTCGGGTTTAAATTAATTAATTAAAATATGCCGAGTACATATTCTCAAATATACATTCAAATTGTATTTGCTGTTAAAGGAAGAAACAGTCTTATTAGTCCATTGTGGGAAGAAGAATTGTATAAATATATTACAGGCATAGTTCAAAATAAAGAACAAAAAATGATTGCTATCAATGGTATGCCTGATCATATACATATATTTATTGGACTAAAGCCTTCTTGCTGTATATCTGATTTAGTAAGAGAAATAAAAAAATCCAGTAATGAATTTATTAAAGAAAAAAAATTATGTAAAAGTAAGTTTCAATGGCAGGAAGGATTTGGTGCCTTTTCATATTCTCACACTCAAATAAAAAATATTTATAATTACATTTTAAATCAAAAGGAACATCATAAAACAAAAACCTTTAGAGAAGAGTACATAAATTTTTTAAAAGAGTTTGAGATAGAATATAAACAAGAATATCTTTTTGATTGGCTTGAAGAATTGTAATAAAACATTAATATGACTCTAAATAAAAACTACTGCAACAGCCTCACTCAATACAGTCGCTTCATAACCCGCGAGGTAACTTTGGGCGCTTTAAAAATGGGTGGACTAAATCCTATTCGTGTGCAAAGTATGACAACTACCGATACTATGAATACATTGGCAACTGTAGAGCAAAGTATTCGTATGATTAAAGCCGGATGTGAATTGGTACGTATTACAGCACCCAGCATTAGTGAAGCAAAAAATTTAGAAGAAATAAAAAAACAATTAGTCGCAAAAGGTTATAACACACCCATTTGTGCCGATATTCATTTTACGCCTAATGCAGCCGAATTTGCCGCACGAGTTATTGAAAAAGTACGCGTAAACCCGGGTAACTATGCCGATAAAAAAAAGTTTGAAACCATTGATTATACTGATAACGCCTATGAAGCAGAATTAGAACGCATACGAACACGCTTTACGCCTTTAGTAAAAATATGTAAAGAGTACGGCACTGCTATGCGCATAGGTACTAACCACGGTAGCTTAAGCGACAGGATTTTAAGCCGTTATGGCGATACACCATTGGGTATGGTAGAAAGTGCATTGGAATTTTTACGTATTTGCGAAGATAATAATTACTACAATATTGTTATCTCAATGAAAGCCAGTAATACGCAGGTAATGGTGCAGGCATACCGTTTATTGGTTTCAAAAATGATGGAGACCAATCGTAATTATCCTTTACATTTAGGTGTTACAGAGGCGGGTGATGGTGAAGACGGGCGTATTAAATCAGCAGTAGGAATTGGAACATTGTTAGAGGATGGATTAGGAGATACCATTCGAGTATCGTTAACCGAAGAACCTGAATTTGAAATGCCAATTGCGATACAACTTGCAAACCGTTATACTCAAAGAAAAAATCATTTACTAATAAAACCAATTGATGTTGAGTTGCCTTATAACCCTTTTGAATACAATAGAAATAAAACAACAGAAGTAATTAATATTGGCAATCACAACGTGCCGCGTGTTATAGCCGATTTTAGCATGAAAACAGAAGTTACAGCGGCAAGTTTATTTGGTGTGGGCTTAAATTATAGCGTGCCGTTAGATAAATGGAATTTAACGGATATGGCAGCCGATTATTTATTTTTGGGAGACAATGTTGTAAATTTTGAAATTCCCGGAATTTTAGGATTAATATATAACTCACAAACCTGGCTAAAAAACAAAACGCAAACACGAGCTTATCCTATATTTTGTGGTGAGGAATATTTTAAAGCAGAAGAAAAATCACATTATTTAAATTTTATAGCAGTTGATATTTCAGTTCTTACTAAAGAATTTATTGAAAAATTAAATTCCGAAAAAAATGTATGTTTGGTTTTAGATTCGTTTAACCTACACACCATGCCTGAATTACGACGCATGGCAATAGATTTACAATTACAAAATTGTACAACTCCATATATTATTAAATGTAATTATAAAAATTTATCAGAAGAACAATTTCAATTATACAGCAGTACCGATATTGGCGGTTTATTTTTAGATGGTTTTGGTGATGGTGTTTGGGTAAAACAGAAAGATTGTGTTTCTACCCAAATTTGTAACTCAACAGCCTTTGGTATTTTACAAGCCACCCGCACACGTATTAGTAAAACGGAATATATTAGTTGTCCGAGTTGTGGACGCACATTATTTGATTTACAAGAAACCACTCAAAAAATTCGCGAACGCACGCATCATTTAAAAGGTATTAAAATTGGAATTATGGGTTGTATAGTTAATGGACCGGGTGAGATGGCAGATGCTGATTACGGTTATGTTGGAACCGGCGTTGATAAAATTAGTTTATACAAAGGTAAAGAAGTAGTAAAGAAAAATGTTACCAGTTTAACTGCCGTAGATGAATTAATAAACCTTATTAAAGAAAACGGCGACTGGGTAGAAATAAATAACGCCACCTATTAATTAAGTAGCGTTATTTTTTTATTTTAATAATTATTATTTTCCCGCTTTAAGCCTGTCGTTCATTTCTTTACCCTTAGCCTCGTTACCGGTCATTAAATACAATTTACGCAATGCGCTCATTGTAGGTTTATCGTCTGCTTTAATAATTAAAGCTTGCTCTAAATAAGGTATAGCTTTTTTAAAACTTTCTTGCGCTTTAGCTTCGTTAGCTTTTTGATTTTTAGCCATATCGGTTATCGTTGCGGATTTTCCGCTTTGGTAATAACCTCCATAATTATTATACATGGCTCCTAAATTATAAAGTGAGTTGTATAAAATTTCTTTGTTGGCAGGGTTTAATTCAATTGCTTTTAAATAATTTGTTTCCGCACTTTTAACTGCGCCTTCAAAATTATCAGGTTTTGGTAAATCTTTACCTGTAACTTTATCTTTTGGATTAGCAATTTGGTCGTTAATTTGCCCTGCCACTAAATAAAATACTGCATTTTTTGGATCTCTTTCAATAGATTGATTAATGTTATTTAACGCCTCTTGTTGTTTGCCTTTAGCTAAAAAATAATCGGTTTCTTTGTTCATTAAACTCATGTCGTTAGGAAAAGCAACTCTTCCTTTTTTCAAAATCTCTATAGCTGCAGTAGTATCCGTTTTGCTTAAATGGGCACTAAACATTGACTCGTAATTGTATGGCGTTGCAATTTTTAAATCAATCATTTTTTTATTGTAGTCAATTATTTTTGCTGCATCTTTACTTTTGTTTGCTGACACACAAGCGTTGTAAAAATTAGCAGTATCTTTTTTCATGGTTAAGCTCATGTTTGTATACGCTGTTTTGTAAAAATAATCAGCCGCTTCGTCAAACTTTTTTGCTTTGTATTTACCTTGGGCAATATTGCCGGCTTCCATTTTTATTTGAGATGCTACTAATACAAATTTCACATCGTCTTCACTTAATTGCGAAGTACCTTTGGTCATACCATCCTTAATTACTTCCATGTATTTAGGGTCGGTATCTTTAATTTTATTAAGTTCTTCATTTGCGTTTTCAAAATTAGTTAAGGGCGTGTTACCATAAGCCAACATCGCGCGTTCGTTTTTATCGGCAACGGTGGCTTCTAATTTTTTTAACTCTGTATTTAATTCACTTTGAAAAAAAGCATAACTAATACGCGCTTTGTAAGCGTGAGTTTTACCTTGGTTTTTAGTATCTTCGTTTAGTAGAGCTAAGTCAATAGCATCTTTTGCTTTTGTTAGGTAGCTTAAATCAGGCTTACCGTCTTTAACCGAACTTTCATAATCGTTTAAGGCGCGCCAAGCGGTTTGTACTTTTGCTTTTTGTGCTAAGCCTATTAATGGTAATAAGGCTATGGATAAGATTGCTATTTTTTTCATACTCATTAATTTTGTCGCAGATTTTAAAGATTCTGCAAATTTATTTTTTAGTTTAGTTTTACTTTTAATACATTATAATTTTAGCTCTGTAAAATCAGCGAAATCCGTGGCTATTCTTATGACGTTTTATAGTTCAAATTACATACCAATTTTTAAATTTTAACATTTTTTATTCCGTTGGAGGTGTTTCATCTGTCCCTTTCGGTTCATCACTCTCACCAGTTTCCTCAGTCCCTTTTATCCCTTCTGCCCCTTCCGGTTCTACTCCGCTTAGCGTCCCGCTAACCTCTTCTGTCTCCTCTTCATGGTCAACCTTTGTAACGGCTGCTATTTCGTCACTATCGCTAATGTTAATTAATTTAACGCCTTGTGTAGCGCGTCCCATAACACGCAATGTATTTACACTTAAACGTATAGTAATTCCGTTTTTGGTAATAATCATTAAATCATCTGCATCGGTTACGGTTTTAATGGCAACTAAATGCCCCGTTTTGTCGGTAATGTTAATGGTTTTTACACCTTTACCACCACGGTTAGTTATGCGGTATTCATCAATATCGCTGCGTTTACCAAAACCTTTTTCTGATACAACTAAAACGTTTGCCTGCATATCGTTAATGCAAATCATACCTATTACTTCGTTTTTATCGCCTTCTTCATCGTTTAAATCAATGCCAATTACTCCGCTGGCATTTCGACCCATTGGCCTAACTTTAGCTTCCGGAAAACGGCAAACTTTACCTAATTTGGTAGCCAACATAATTTCGTTAGTGCCATTAGTTAAAGCTGCTTCTAACAACACATCACCCTCGCGAATAGTAATTGCGCTAATACCATTAGCTCGCGGACGAGAATAAGCCTCTACAGATGTTTTTTTAATGATACCATCTTTAGTACATAAAATTATAAAGTTATTTTTTATGTAGTCATCATCATTCAAATTCTTAATATTAATAAATGCTTTTACTTTATCGCCCTGTGGTATGCTAATTAAATTTTGAATAGCTCGCCCTTTGCTTTGTTTGTTGCCTTCGGGCACTTCGTAAGCTCTTATCCAAAAACACTGGCCTTTTTCGGTAAACAACAATAAATAATTGTGTGTACTGGCAATAAACATGTGTTCAATAAAATCTTCATCGCGAGTGCTAGAGCCTTTACTACCTTTACCACCACGGGCTTGTGAGCGATACTCATCTAAATTCGTACGTTTCATGTACCCCATGTGCGAAATTGTAATAACCACACTTTCGTCAGGTATCATATCTTCTACTCTAAACTCATCGCCAACATACACAATTTCGCTACGGCGTTCGTCGCCATATTTTTCTTTTATCTCCAACAATTCGTTTTTAATAATTGTAAAACGCATTGGTTCGTTTGCTAAAATATCTTTTAAGCTTTCAATTGTTTTCATTAACTCAGCATACTCGGCATTTAGCTTATCAACTTCAAGTCCTGTTAACGTGCGTAAACGCATATCTAAAATGGCACGGGCTTGTATTTCCGATAAGGTAAAACGAACTATTAATTCATCGCGGGCAGCATCGGGGCTATCACTTTCGCGAATAATTTTAATTACCTCTTCAATATTTTTTTGTGCAATTAATAAACCTTCTAAAATATGCGCACGTTTTTCTGCTTGTGCCAATTCGTATTTGGTTCGGCGAATAACTACTTCGTGGCGATGTTCCACAAAATGATGAATCATATTTTTTATGTTCAACATTTCCGGACGGCCACTAACCAAAGCCACATTATTTATAGAAAACGACGTTTGTAATGCGGAATATTTATACAAATTATTTAGCACAACATTGCTAATCGCATCTTTACTTAATTCGTAAACTATGCGCATACCTTCGCGGTTACTCTCATCACGGATATCGCGAACGCCTTCAATTTTTTTATCGTTAATTAAATCGGCTTGTTGTTTAATCATGTCCGCCTTATTAACTTGGTATGGTATTTCGGTAATAATAATGCGTTCGCAGTCCCCAACTACTTCAATGTTATGTTTGGCACGCATCATAATACGTCCGCGCCCTGTGTGCATAGCTTCTTTTACACCTTCGTAACCGTAAATAATACCGCCTGTAGGAAAATCGGGGGCTTTAATATATTTCATCAACCCATCAATATCTATCTCTCTATTATCAATATATGCAATAATGGCATCAATGGTTTCACTTAAATTGTGTGGTGCCATATTGGTAGCCATACCTACAGCAATACCGCTACTGCCATTCATAATTAAATTAGGAATTTTTGTAGGAAGTACAGTAGGCTCAGTTAAACTATCATCAAAATTTGGGCGAAAATCAACTGTATCTTTTTCAAGATCGGCAATCATTTCTTCGGCTATTTTACGGAAACGCACTTCGGTATAACGCATTGCTGCCGGTGGATCGCCATCTACGCTACCAAAATTACCTTGCCCATCAACCAACATGTAACGTAAACTCCACTCTTGTGCCATACGCACCATAGTATCGTAAACACTGCTATCACCATGTGGATGGTACTTTCCCAACACTTCACCTACTATACGTGCGCTTTTTTTGTAAGGACGATTGTGTAACACCCCTAAATCTAACATGCCGTATAACACCCTACGATGAACGGGCTTTAAACCATCACGTACATCAGGCAAGGCACGACTTACAATTACCGACATCGAATAATCGATGTAAGCCGTTTTCATTTCATCTTCAATATTAATTGGAATTATTTTTTCTCCGTCTGCCATATTCTCTTTTTTAGTTTTGTAATAATGTCGTTAAACTGCTTGATTTTAGTGCTTTTTTGTCACCTTTTTATTTAACATTCGTATAAATAAACAATCAATTTTATTTTTTAAATTAGTGGTTGAAAGTACCGAAAAATAAGCAATTTAGCACAAAACTTATTAACAAAAATAATGTTAAAAAAATGGTATGTAGAAAATAAAATATAATTATTTAAACTTATTTTTGGTTTTGGCATTATATGTGTAATTTTATTTAATTAAATTAAAAGAACTGTTTATGGAAGCAAAGTTTTCACCCCGAGTAAAAGACGTAATTACATTTAGCCGCGAAGAGGCACTTAGGTTAGGGCACGATTATATTGGAATTGAACATTTAATGTTGGGAATGATTAGAGATGGAGACGGAGTAGGGATGCGTTTATTAAAAAATTTAGGTATTGATGTAGCTGAATTTAGAAAAACAATTGAGTATAATTTAACCCCGGGATTGCGCAAAAGCAACAATTTGGCTAATATTCCATTAGTTAAACAAGCCGAAAAAACATTAAAGCTAACTTACTTAGAAGCAAAAACATTTAAGTCGATACAAATTGGCACCGAACATTTACTGTTATGTATTTTGAAAGATAACGATAATATTGTAACCAAATCCTTATTAAAGTATGGTGTGGATTATGACGCCACTCGTGCCGAATTAGAAGGCTTTTTAGAAAATCCAAGTAAAATTGAAAACGCCACACCAAGCGATGGAGACGAAGATGCAGATGACAATTTTGCAAATGCCAACAACCCGGGTTCACAAAAAAAACCGGGCGAAAGCAAAAGTAAAACGCCGGTTTTAGACAATTTTGGCAGAGATTTAACCAAAATGGCCGAAGATGGAAAATTAGACCCGGTTGTAGGTCGTGAAAAAGAAATTGAGCGTGTATCACAAATATTATCTCGCCGTAAAAAAAATAATCCAATATTAATTGGCGAGCCGGGTGTTGGTAAAAGTAGTATTGCCGAAGGTTTAGCGTTACGTATTGTGCAAAGAAAAGTATCGCGTGTGCTATTTGGCAAACGTGTGGTAACTTTAGATTTAGCAAGTTTAGTGGCAGGTACAAAATACCGTGGACAATTTGAAGAGCGAATGAAAGCAGTAATGAACGAGCTGGAAAAAAGTCCCGATGTTATTTTATTTATCGACGAAATTCATACCATTATTGGAGCAGGTGGTGCCAGCGGAAGTTTAGATGCCAGCAACATGTTTAAGCCAGCACTAGCACGTGGAGAAATACAATGTATTGGTGCAACTACTTTAGATGAATACCGCCAGTATATTGAAAAAGATGGTGCCTTAGAGCGTCGTTTTCAAAAAGTAATTGTGGAGCCGGCTACTCAAGATGAGTCGATGGAAATATTAAATAACATTAAATCTAAATACGAAGCGCATCATAATGTAACGTATACCGATGAAGCAATTAAAGCCTGTGTACAATTAACTGCTCGTTATATAACCGACAGACATTTACCTGATAAAGCCATTGATGCTTTAGACGAAGCAGGAAGTAGAGTGCACATTACAAATATAAACGTTCCTGAAAATGTGTTGGAACTTGAGAAAAAAATGGAGGACATTAAAGAACTTAAAAATCAAGTAGTTCGTTCTCAAAAATACGAAGAAGCAGCAAAATTGCGGGATACCGAAAAACAATTGCAAGCCTCCTTAGAAGCCGCCAAAAAAGCATGGGAAGAGGAAACTAAATTAAACCGGGTAACTGTTACCGACGAAAATGTAGCGGAAGTGGTAAGTATGATGAGTGGTGTACCCGTACAACGTGTAAACCAAAACGAGAGTGAGAAATTAGTAAAAATGTTTGAACTGCTTAAAGGCAAAGTTATTGGGCAAGATAATGCTTTATTAAAAGTAGTAAAAGCCATACAACGTAACCGGGCAGGATTAAAAGACCCTAACAAACCAATTGGCTCATTTATATTTTTAGGACCTACTGGTGTTGGTAAAACACAATTAGCAAAAGTTTTAGCACGTCATTTATTTGATAACGATGATGCACTTATACGTATAGATATGAGTGAGTACATGGAGAAATTTGCCGTAACCCGTTTAATTGGTGCTCCTCCGGGCTATGTTGGTTACGAAGAAGGTGGACAACTAACCGAAAAAGTACGTCGCAGACCTTACTCAGTAATATTATTAGATGAGATTGAAAAAGCCCATCCGGATGTATTTAATATGATGTTACAAGTATTAGATGATGGTTTGCTAACTGACAGTTTGGGCCGTAAAATTGATTTTAAAAATACTATTATTATTATGACAAGCAACATTGGCGCTCGTCAGTTAAAAGATTTTGGTACAGGTGTAGGTTTTGGCACAGCTACTAGAAAAGATGGCGAAGACGATGCCAGTAAAGGCGTAATCGAAAATGCTTTAAAAAAGGCATTTGCACCCGAGTTTTTAAATAGAATAGATGATGTTGTAATGTTTAACTCCTTATCAAAAGAAGATATTCATAAAATTATTGATATTGAATTAGCAGGATTGTTTGGTAGAATTAGTGGTTTAGGGTACAATATTAAAATTACTAATACTGCTAAAGATTATATAGTAGATAAAGGATACGATGCCAATTACGGTGCCCGCCCTTTAAAACGAGCCATACAAAAATATTTAGAAGATCCTATGGCTGAAGAAATTATTAAAAGCAACCTAACCGAAGGCGATGAAATTGAAGTGGATTATGACAAAGAAAAAGACGAAATTACAGTTAGCCACGGTAAACCAAAAACTAAAAAGCCTAAGAAAGAGGCTTAATTAGCTAATCTTAAATTATAAACCCGACAGAAATGTTCGGGTTTTTTGTTTTACTTTTAAATTTTAATTTATTTGTATTTTTAAATATATGTTTAATGATGTTAAGATTCACTTTAATATTTTTTTGTTTAATAATCTCTACTATCCTTTTTAGCCAGAATAAAAATGATAGCCTCTTAAACGAGTTAAAAAAAAGTAAACAAGATACTCATAAAGTTATTTTATTGAATCTTCTGTCGAAAGATCTTAATTATAACGATCCGGCTAAAACATTTTCTTACGCGCAACAAGCAAATATACTCGCATTAAAAAATAATTATATTCCCGGTATTGGTAATTCGTATTGTAACCTTGGAATGTATTTTCTTAATAAAAAAAATTACGACTCCGCGCTTATCTGTTTCAATAAAGGAATTGTCATTACAACTAATACAAAATTTAAAAGCGTTAATGCTAACCTAATTAAAAGAAAAGGCGTTGTTTACTATTATACAGGAAATACTGATAGTGCCCTGTTCTATTTTAAACGATCGTTGGCGCAATATGAATGTATAAAAGATAGTATTGAGATAATAAAGATGCTAAATAATATTGGCTCTATTTCTTCAAGAAAAGGAGATTTTGAAGTATCTATTTTTTATTTTTTAAAATGCCTTCGTTATGATGAAAGTAAAAATGATATTAGGAATATTGCTAGTGATTGCAATAATTTAGGCTCTATCTTTACCCAGAAAAGGGATTTTAAAAGTGCTGAAAGTTATTTGCAGCGCGCCTTTCAAATCAGATCAAAGCTTTCAGATTCTGTTATGCTTGCCACTACACGACTGAATTTAGGACATCTTTATCATGACAAAAAAGATTTTAAGACCTCTCTTGCTCAATATTTTGAAGCTTTGAAATTATTGAATAAGAATAAAAATCCATACGATTACGCCATGGTGATCAACAATATTGGTTTGTCTTATTTTGATATGGGAGATATTGAAAACGCTTTAAAATATTACACAGAATCTCTTGCTATTAAACAGCAGATTAACGACAAAAGTGGCCTTGCCAGCACATTGGGAAATTTAGGTACTATTTATTACAACAAAAAGAATTTTTTAAAAGCAATTGAATATTATTCAGAATCTGAAAAGATCGCTATTGAAACCGGTGATCTCGCTTATCAGGTGAATGCATTATACAATCTGCACAATTGTTATGTACATAGCAATAACACAGATAAATCAATTAAAGCTATAGAAAAATATAGGCAGCTTAATGATAGTATGTATAATACTATTAGTTCGGGGCAAATAGCTGAAATGCAAACTAAATATGAAACTGAGAAAAAAGAAAAAGAGAACTCTGAATTAAAGCGTAAAACAGAAGTACAACAATTAGTTATTGATAACGAGAATCAGCAAAAAAAGACACAGCTAATTATCGGAATTAGCATTTTGTTAGTAATTGCAGGAACTTTCTTATTTATTTACAACCAAAAAAAACAACAGCAAAAAGCTGAGCTTGCAGAAGCTGAAAAATTACGCTTTAAAGATGTAATTGAAGCCGAAGAAAAAGAACGTTCGCGTATTGCACAGGAATTACATGATGGATTGGGACAGTTGCTTTCAACCGCTCGCCTTAATGTTGCTGGCTTGGAAGATTCTGTTCTTGCAGAGAATAAGCCGGATCTTGATCGCTCTTTAAAAATAATTGATGATGCCTGTGTTGAAGTAAGAAGTATATCTCACAACATGATGCCAAGCGCCCTAATTCGTCTTGGTTTAATACCTGCTATAAATGAACTGGTAAATAATATAAATGCAACAAAAGCTTTAAAAATAGATTTCACGAATAATGTAGATGCATCTGTTGGCAAATCTTTAGACATTACCATTTATCGCGTTGTGCAGGAGGTTTTAAATAACATGATCAAACATGCAAAAGCCGATCATATTAGTATGTCAATTTTAAAAATTGCCGGCGAACTTGAAATAATCATGAAAGATAACGGCATTGGCTTTGATACAAATATGCTTAAAGAAAGTAAAGGCATGGGTTGGAAGAATATTTTTTCAAGAGTATCTATGCTGGATGGTAATATTAAGCTTGAATCAGAACCAAAAAAAGGAACAATGATTTACATCAAATTAAAATTAAAAAATGGATAAAGAATTAAAAATTGTGATCGCTGATGATCATCAAATGTTTATTGATGGGGTAAGATCGTTATTAAAAAAAGAAACGCAATTAAATTTTGTACATGAAGCGTTAAATGGTGAAGATGCATTATCGTATATCCGAAAAAATGAAGTAGATCTGCTTATTACCGATATCAGTATGCCTGTTATGACAGGAACGGAGCTTACCAAGATCCTTAAAAAAGAAATGCCCGAAATAAAAATTTTGGTGCTAACCATGTTCAACGATCCCGCAATTATTAATGATATTCTTCAATCGGAAGCTGAAGGTTATATTTTAAAAAATACAGGAAAACAAGAATTACTTTCTGCTATCAATAAAATTATGGATAACGGCACTTATTATAGCAACGAAGTAATGAGCCTGATGCTTAAACATAATAAAAAGAAAAATTCAATTACCGAAACTAAAGAAGAATTAACAACACGCGAATTGGAAATTCTTAAATTAGTGTGTGAAGAATTTACTACAGCAGATATTGCCGAAAAATTATTTATCAGTCCACGCACTGTAGAAACTCACCGAAAGAACATTCTCGAAAAATCAAGGTCAAAAACAATTGTAGGCCTTATTAAGTATGCGTTTGAGAATAACCTGATGGGTTAAAATACCAAAACGCCGCAATTAAAAATACCTAGTATTACTGACCTTTCTATTTTTTTGCAGTTCTATTTTTGCTGCATGATATTAACACCGTCAAAATCCCATATTACAAAAAGGGAAAAGGAGATTCTTTTACTGATTCTGGAAGAATACAGCTCGCAATCTATTGCAGATAAGCTTAATCTAAGCGTTCGTACCGTTGAAACACATCGCAAGCACATCTTAAAAAAAACCACCACAAAAACGATTATTGGGCTTTTAAAATATGCTATCGAAGCAGAACTGATACCGGGTTTCTATCATCAAGCAGTCTTAAAAAAAAAATAAATATACCCACTACTACGGATACGATATACCCAAACCTACGGATTGTTCCTACTTAGTAAATACCTGACCTTTGAAAAATAAATTATTAACCCAATAACATAACGCTAAAACCAAAAAAAAATGAAAAAATTATTTTCCTACGCACTTTTGTTAGCCTTACCGTTTACCGGCATAGCTCAGAAACTAGTACTCGAAAAAACTTACGAAGTGGACAAAAAAGCAAAAAGAGGTTATTTAGACCTGGTAACCACTAATCCAACCGATAAAACAACAACGCTTTCGTTTATAACAAATAATGGAAACAATGGTAAGATTAAATATCAGAATTACATTTTTGATAAAGACTACAACTTTATTAAGGCCGAAGAAAGCGCTGAGCAATTGTACAAAAATAAACGATACAAAGGAGAAAATTATTCTGTAGAAGGGATAACCGTAGAGCAAGGTATGCTGGGTAAAATGGTGCTAAGAAAAAAACTAGTTGAGTACAATTGGAGCTGGTTTAACGGTCAGTATAATAAAAAAGTAACACTTCTTGATAAAATAAAACCAAAAGATGAAGACGGAAACAGTTATATGCTGGTTAAAAAATTCGAAAATGATGAAACTGGCTCTGTAATCGCTTTAGTAATTGTAGCGTTTGGCAAAGGAGCAAATCCAAACGAATTTATACTGATGAAAATTGACAAAGATTTAAAGACAGAAATAATAGATAAACGCACATTTACTTCTCCAAAATATTTATCTAAGTCGTTTGTTATTCCTGCAGAGGTTGATGAAGACGATAATGAGGAAGAAGTAAGCGAGGAAGATATTTCTAAATCAGACATCTGTTTTATGTTCGCCGGCAATCCGGATAAAAAAAATAAAGAAGCGGCCAACAATTTTCAAATGTGGCGTGTATCTAAAGAAGGTAAAATACTTAATACGGTAGATATTAAGGTTTTGAAAAGTGGATGGAATGTTGAGTCGGTGATAGCAAAAAACGGAAGTTTGTATTTTGTTGGACCCGCTAACGAAGAAGTATCGTCTAAAGCACCCGACGAAACAAAGTGGAAATTTTATCAATTGGCTAAAATAACCAAGGATAAAGTTGACTATGTTACATCAACTGACATGGACGAATTTGAAGCAAAGTTAAAAAAGCCGGCCTCTCAAAGCAAGAGCCCTGCTTATAAGGGAAAGAGATTCCGTTTGGTAAAATCAAATGTTACAGCAGATGGATCGTTATTTCTTTGCGGGCAAAATTTTAAAGAAGCCGAATTTCAGGATGTATTAATGTTTTATTTTGATAATGCAGGTAAATTAAAAGCACAATACGGCGTGCGTTTAGAAGAAGTAAATACGGCCTCAAAAGGAAAAGCTACAAATCAGTTCGTTCAAGATTCAAATGGTTCTGTTTTTTGGACAGTTTGGGAGTTATGCGGCTATAAAGAAGAAGTTGGAGATAATGGAATACAAAAAGGCTTGTACTATCCGAGTGTTGCCAAAATAAATTTAGGTACCGGCGAAATTGGTGATTTTGTTAAGTTTGGCACAGTAAAAGATAAACCAAAATATTATCTGCAAAATAGCTACCCAATTATTACTAATCCTAGTGATGGTTCGCAGGTATATTTAGGGGTTGATAAACCAGGTAAAGTTTTCTGGTTCGGAAAAATAGTTATGGATTAGAAAAGTTAAAGAAATAGATTGAAAGGGTGAAGTTTTTACTTCACCCTTTTTTATTCTAATAGTTTTTCTTATTTAAAAATATACACGGATCTATGGATTTAATATACTTACCAATACTGATTGTAAATACATGCAAATAGTACCAATTTTACATCATAATTTTTAAACCATAAAATAAATATATGAAAACAAAAATCATTTCTTTAGTTGGACTTTTATCAGGCTCGCTCCTATCAGTTTCAACAGTTCAGACACAATCGTTACAATGGGCCAAATCAATTGCAAGTCCAAGCAATCAAAGTAAAGCTATTGCAGTAGATGCTTCGGGTAACGTTTATACAACTGGTAGCTTTACAGGTACTACCGATTTTGACCCTGGTGTTGGTACTTTTACTACAGCAGAGTAAAACTTGAATCGGTAATTTATTTAGGAAAAGAAAATGGATTTTATTTCGCACCGTATGTAAAGTGGAGGACTATGCAAAGCACTATAAACGTTAGCACTGCCGTTTATTTACCCGGTAACTCAGGCTTATCTAATGTTAACAATGATGTAACAGTAAAATCTTCGAGCTTTGCACTTGGCTTGCGTGCGGGTTTTTATCTTAGCGATTGACATGATATGAAACTAAATTAATTTACATTTTAGAACAATTCAATTTGTTTTTTTCATTTAAAATTTAAAAAAGTTACGTAGCTATGGCTATGTAACTTTTTTTTTCACGCAAATAATTAGTCGAACATCAAATTCTCTGTAATGCTTATCATTATTTATTAAAATAGTAAATTAAGGAATAAATATTTATCGGAAATAATTATAATGTGCTGATTTTCCAGCAATTTTTTATCACTTTTGGCGCAGGATAAATATGCAGTATATATTTAGGGTTCACTTAAACTAACAAAGTGTTTATAAATAAAGACCTTTAGGGATAAAAAAACAAAATAGATGCAAGACATTTGTGAATAACCTTAAAAAAAG
>JAYVGH010000013.1:0-28129 GCA_043772435.1 Bacteroidota bacterium | reverse complement strand
TTATATCAAATTCCATAGACGTTTTTTTCTAATGCTACGCATTAGAGATTTTAAATCCAAATTTATTAAATATTTTCTAATGCGGAATTTGGGTTTAATTGAGAGTAATTTGAATACACTGTTTCAGAAGGTGTTGTAGGCTTACAATTTTCTTCCGGATTTTTTTTATCTTTTTTACAAGAAGTAAAAAATAAAATAGTGCTCAGTAATATTATTTTTATAATTTTCATATTGTTATTTTTAGCAACAACGTATAAAGTTTAAAAATATTATGTAACTTTTTTTTAATTGCAACTTATAACTACAATATTAATTATAAGGCTATGCAATATAAATTACACGTTTTCAAAAGCAAATTTTTATTTGTTTTATGTTTCTTAGTTTTAAAAAATCTATTTATTTCTCAAATATCGTTTTCCGGTAGATTTTCGATTAAAGCCGATACTCTGAGCGTAAATAAATACGCGCTGGAAAGTAAAACAGATGATGATTATAAGGCCATATTTTTAAAAGTAAATTATGGCGGTTTCGAAATTGTAAACATACAAGAAGCTGAAAAACTGAAAAATGCTACCATTACAAATGTTGATTTAGTATATTCTAAATTTCCGGTTGATGAAGATTTTACTGAATTAAATTATAGGCGTGTAGAATTTTTACACTTAATTTGTCCAACTATATTTAATAACTCAATGGCGCAGTGGCGCGTAATCGCACAAACAGGTTGTCATATCGAATATGCCGCAAGCAATATGTTGCATGGGTTTTACATTCGTTACAAACCAGCACCAACAAAAGAGAGTGCGGCTCGCGAATTAAGTTATTTAAAAGATGTTTTAGATAATAAAGCTAAGCTAACAGACTCAACAGTGTTTAAAATATTTAAACGCAATAAGTGGAAAAATATGACTGTAGTCTCAGATTTTACAGGTAGTATGTCGCCTTATATAAGCCAAATTTTACTTTGGTATAAGCTAACATTTGCAACAAAAGATTTTAAAGAATTTGTTTTCTTTAATGATGGTGATTATAAAGATGATAAATTAAAAAAAACAGGCTCCACTGGAGGAATATATTATTGTAATAGCGTTAATAAAGACTCTGTGTTAAATACTGCCTCCAAATGTTCAAACAACGGTAGCGGGGGCGATATTCAAGAAAATAATATTGAAGCTGCACTTTATGCCGTTAAGATGAATCCACAAATTAAAGAAATAATTATGTTGGTTGATAACTGGTCGCCTATGCGAGATTATAGCTTAATGCACCAATTAAAAATTCCTGTTCATGTAATAATTTGTGGCAAATCCTCTACTACTTCAATTAATACTGACTATTTAGATTTAGCCTATCATACAAAAGGCACAGTTCATACAATTGAAGAAGATATAAACGATATGAAAAATGTTGCTGAAGGTAAAACCATTAAAATTGATAATATGGATTACAGGTTATTGGGTGGAAGATTTTCAAAAATAAAAAATTAGTACCCAACCAATATTTTTAAAGATTGTTTTAACGATAAGCCCCGCGCCCTGCATGCCAAAATAAATGAAATTAAAAAACTAGAGGCAATGTTTATTAAACCTATTAAAATTATACCTGTAAACACTGTTAAAATTAAATCTAACTTATAATTATTATCGCTTCCTAAGGCAATAGCAAAATTTCCGGTTGAAATAGTAATGTGTCTTATATCAAAAGGAATGCCAATAAACTTACCAATATTTCCGGCCATGCCTAAACTAAATCCCAAAAATATATTTCCAATAATTGCACCTAAATTTCTTTCGGTAAAAGCCGCTAGTTTTTTTCTTTTCTCCAAACTGTATATTTTTATTAATTGAGGGTGTTTTATAATACGTTCAGGGATTTGAGAGTATACGACTTTATTATCAATATAACCAATAACAATGCCCGATAATGACAAGAAAACACCTGTAATACATGCATAAATTAACGAAGCACTATAAACAGGATGATTAGAAAATAGTTGCGATTTAGACTCTGTAAAATTAAAAATAGAATAGTTTAAATAATTGCTTATTAACCAAGCAACTAAAAAACAAATGGGTAATACTATCACTAAATTACCAATTAACGATAAAAGCTGGCTACGGATAATTTGTTTAAAAACGTTCCACGGTTTATTGCCGGTTTCTCCGTTGCCTATATTTTCAGCAATGTAAGAGGCTGTCATGGCGGGTTGCTTGGTAGCAAGAGTAAAATGGACTAAATGCATAAATACAAATCCTATCGCGTAATTTAAACCAAACAAAAAACCTTCAAAAAATAATGAGACGTTCAAGTGATGAATAAAATGTTTTAAATAAACTAAAAATACCACCACCAAACCCCCACCCATAGCCGATTTAAATAAGGTAAAGTTTTCTTTTTTAGAAAAACCAATGTAGTGCTCTCCTTTTTCAGAAGTGTGACTGATAACTCTATTTGCTACAAGTATTGTGTTTTCTTTAAAAAATTTTGTTATGTTGTTTTTTGTTTGCTCCGCTTTTATAAGCTCTATTATAAGTTGCGATAAGGTTAAAACCTTATTTGAATGGTTTTTAGTAATAAATAAATTTAACAGCAACTTAATTCTGTTAACTTGTTGCTGTGCCCGTTTTAATAAAAAAGTTAAGTGCAAACTAGTTCCTATTTCTTCCTTTTTTAATTCAATTTGAACAAATAACTGCTCAACAGTTTCTATGCATTGTAAAATCAATTGTAATTCCCGATTGTCTATTTCTAATGTCTTATCGGCTAAATGTTTTTTTACAAATAAAGTTATTTGGTAATTCAATTCAAAAAATGGAGAATTACTGTCGTCTATTTCCGGTAGTTTGCTAACTAAATAGGAGTCTAAACCTATGGCTGTTAATCGGTGGCAAAGAATAATTATTGCATTGTAAATTTGCTGTGCTATTTTTTCTGAATGTTTAGATAACCAACTTCTATCAATAAGTTTAACTATAGCTTCCCAATTTGAATGATTAATTTTTTCTAACATTAAAAAATCATTTTTTTTATTAAATAAAAGCGTAATAAAATTTCTTAGCTCATTATCCGATATGTTCTCAGGTAATATTTTATGTTTTACGCGTCTAAATATTTCCTGAAAAAGCCCCCTATTGGAATTAATGCCATAATCGGTAAAAGCATTTACAAAAAATGCCTCATCTAACATCAAAAAACAAAATTTATTAAATTCAATTTTAAAATTTTCATCAACCGATTTTTTTATAATTAACTCTTCAAGTAATTCATTAAACCCTTCCACCTCATTGTTAGAAATAAGTCTTATTTCATTTATTAAATTAAGAACTTGGGTAAAATTATTTTTTACAAGAGTCATAGTTTGATTATTGAACGCAAGCTATCATATTTTTAAACTATTTTGTTTAACTTTTGTTAACTATATAACGTGCAATATCCGTTAAAAATTCTCGTAATTACTCTTAATAAATTAGTTTATCTTTGTTATAATGGAAATTGTTAAAGGTTCAGGTTTTATTCCCGGCGAATTGTTAGCTAAAATTAATTCTCCTACGGATTTAAAACTTTTAAAAGAAGACCAGTTAGAGCAACTCAGTGCCGAGCTACGTCAATACATTATAGACCTGGTCTCTGTAAAAGGCGGTCACTTTGGTGCTTCGCTAGGTGTCGTTGAGCTAACCGTTGCCTTACATTATATTTTTAATACTCCTTACGATCAATTAGTTTGGGACGTTGGTCATCAAGCATACGGACATAAAATTTTAACCGGACGTCGTGATGTGTTTCATACTAACCGTGTTTATAAAGGTATTAGTGGTTTTCCTAAACGTAGCGAAAGTGAGTACGATACTTTTGGTGTTGGCCATTCCAGCACAAGTATTGGTGCTGCCTTAGGTATGGCTGTTGCCAGTAAACATAATAAATTAAAAAATAAACACCACATTGCTATAATTGGTGATGGCAGTATGACCGCCGGAATGGCTTTTGAAGCACTTAACCACGCCGGTGTTACAAATACAAATTTATTAGTTGTGTTAAACGACAATTGCATGAGCATTGACCCAAATGTAGGTGCTCTTCGTGATTATTTAACCGACATTACCACTTCGCATACTTACAATAAAACAAAAGATAAAATTTGGCAACTACTTGGTAAAATAAGCAAGTTTGGGCCCAATGCGCAGGAAATTGCGAGTAAAATTGAAAAGGCTGTTAAAACCAGTTTACTAAAACAAAGTAATTTATTCGAGAGTTTAAAGTTTCGTTATTTTGGACCTATAGACGGGCATGATGTAGTGCGCCTTACCAAGGTATTGGCAGATTTAAAAGATATACCCGGCCCTAAATTATTACACGTTTTAACCAAAAAGGGCAAAGGTTTTAAATTTAGCGAAGAAGGAAACGAAACCGTTTGGCACGCCCCGGGCTTGTTTAATAAAGATACCGGTGAAATTATAAAGGTTGTTCCAAAAACACCTCAACCACCAAAATACCAAGATGTATTTGGACATACAATGGTTGAATTAGCAGAGAAAAATTTAAAAATAATGGGCATTACACCTGCTATGCCAAGTGGGTGTTCGTTAAACATTATGATGAAAGCTATGCCCGACAGAGCGTTTGATGTAGGTATTGCTGAACAACATGCCGTTACGTTTAGTGCAGGGCTTGCAACACAAGGCATGATACCGTATTGTAATATTTATTCGTCATTTATGCAACGTGCTTACGATCAGGTTTTACACGATGTAGCACTACAAAATTTAAAAGTTATTTTTTGTTTAGATAGAGGAGGGTTGGCTGGAGCAGATGGACCAACACATCACGGAGCTTTTGATATGGCGTATTTTAGATGTGTGCCCAATATGATTGTAAGCGCCCCTATGAACGAAGAAGAGTTGCGCAACTTAATGTACACAGCACAATTAGAAGAAATTAAAGGGCCTTTTAGCATCCGTTACCCACGCGGAAACGGCGTAATGGTAAATTGGAAAACACCATTTAAAAAATTAGAAATTGGTAAAGGCAGAAAAATAAAAGATGGTAAAGATGTAGCCATTTTATCAATCGGTCATCCTGGAAACCTTGTTACGGAAGCTCTTAAAACATTAAGTGAAAACGGAATTAACCCTGCACATTACGATATGCGTTTTGTAAAACCAATTGATGAACAATTATTACATGAAGTTTTTTCAAAATATAAAAAAGTAATTACTGTTGAAGACGGATGTATAATGGGGGGCATGGGCAGTGCCGTTTTAGAATTTATGGCTGATAACAATTATCAAGCACAACTAATACGTTTAGGCATACCCGATAAATGGATTGAGCATGGCGAACAAACTGAATTGTATGAAGAATGCGGTTTTTCTGCATCTAAAATTACAGAATCTGTTATTGAAATTTTAAAAGATAAAAAAATTACTAAAATAAAAGAGGCTTAGTTAAAACTTAATACCAACTATACATACATCGTCCACCTGTTCTTGTTCACCCCGCCAATTTTCAAAGTAGGCATCCAATTTTTCTTTTTGTTCTGGTAGCGATAAAGTATTATAAACTTTTAATTGTTCTTTCAACGGTTTATACATTAATTTTTTGCCTTTTGATCCGCCAAACTGGTCGGCAAAGCCATCGGTGTAAGCAATAAAAGTATCACCTGGTTGTAAGTTAGCTTCAAATAATTTAAAAGGTTCGGTACGCATACCAATGCCAATAGGCATTTTATCGGCTTCTAATTCTATTACTTCACCATTACGAATTATTATGGGAGCATTGTTGGCAGCGGCGTATGTAACTTGTTTTGTTTGTAAATCTATTTTTAGTAAAATGCCATCCATACCGTCTTGTCCGCCATCTTTACTTAAATTTTTTATAAGGCGTTGGCGCACTTGGTTTAATACTTCGTTTGGCTCGGTAATTTTATTTTGATTAATGGCTTCATTTAAAAACGCCATATTTAATAAACTCATAAATGCTCCTGGAACTCCATGCCCAGTGCTATCACAAATGGCGAAATAAAAATGCGTTTCATTTTTTGTTGCCCAATAAAAATCGCCACTTACAATATCTTTTGGTTTAAATAAAATAAAATGGTTGGGCAAATATTTATTTAAAAATTTATCGTTCGCTAATAGTGTATGCTGTATGCGTTTGGCATAATTCATACTATCAATAATTTCTTTTTGTTTGTGGGTAATTATGTCTTTTTGTTTTACAACTTCTTTTGTACGCTCATTTACTTTATCTTCTAAACCATGTATTAAATCGTTAATGCTTGATTGCATTTTTATAAAACTTTTTGCAAGCGAACCAATTTCATCTTTTCTTTCGTTTGTAATTACCACATCTAAATTACCTTTCGAAAGTTCTAAGGCATCATACTCTAATTCTTTAATAGGTTTTGTAACTTGTTTTGACACAAAAAACGAAATGATTAAAATAGAGAGTAATACAAATAATGAACCCGTTAAAATACTATTTCTTAAATCTAAGGTAGGGCTAAAAGCTTCCTCTTCATCAATTTCGGATAGCAATACCCATTTTAATCCTAAAATATTTATGGGTTTAAATGCTGACAATACGGGTACTCCACGGTAATCATCAAAAATTAAGGCGTCAGATTTGCCGAGCAAAGCCTGTTTTGTGCCGTATGTTTTTACCACTTGTAATCCAACAGATGTATTGTAATTTCTAATTTTTGTAACGGTTAATTTACCAACCCCAATTTCGGTTAATAATTTAAAATAATTGGCACTATCTTCAATTAAAAAACGGGATTGATTGCGCAAGGTAAAATCTTCGCCTACAATATAACTTTCGCCTGTTTTACCCAAGCCTACACTTTCCCAATCTTTGTTATTTGTCATGATAGTGTTAATATTATCAATTGGCATTTGAAACGCCAATACTCCTATTAGCTTACCTTTATCGTATATAGGACAGGCCATAAACGATGCGGGCGAGTTATAAGATGGCAAATATTCTTTATAATCAACCAAGGCTACATCTTCGCTATTATTAATTTTCAGTGCTTTATTAAAACTGGCGGCAAGGTTGGTATTGCGATAAGCACCGTTTTGTAGCGATGACGCAAAATCAATTTCTTTAAATACCGTATAAAGCACATCGCCGGTTTCATTATCTATTAAAAAAATATCGTAGTAGCCAAAGCGTTCTAAAAAACTGCGTATAACCGGATGAAATTTTTTGTGTGTAGTGTTATAACTGCATTTTTGTGGTATAGAATCTAACAAATGTTTTGACCCTAATTTATTAGGATTGTCGGCAATAAATAATTGTTGTAATAATAATGCGTTTGGATTTTCAGGTTCTAAATTTTTTTTGTTTATTACTCCAATGCTGTTTTTATTAAGTTCGGGTATAAAAATGGAATCAATATATGTATCCATTTTATTATGACGTTGTGAAAAATTTTTTTCGTTAAAATTTAACTCTGTTGTTACTGATTGAAACCCTTTTTTAAATTGTTTGGTAGCCTCAATAATTGAAGGGTTTTCGGAAAAAGAAATAAGTTGGTCTTTAATTTGTTTAAAGTAGCTGGTAATTTGTACGGCTTTCATTTCACGTACAGCTGTTAATTTATTAAACGATTCTTTTTTTAATGTTTTTTTTGCATTAGTGTAACTAATTAAACCCGCTACAAGCATTGCAATAAATGCAATAGCAAAAAACGTAATGGTTAATTTTATACCAATCTTCATTTATTAAAATTTAGAGGTTTAAGATAGGAATTATTTTAAATAAAAAACCTTCGCTCTTAACGAAGGTTTTTTTTAAACAAAATTATATAGGAAACCCTTCAACTTTGCTTAGGGTGACAATTCTATTTCTTCTTATCAAAATCTACAACTATTGGTGTTGATATACATAACGAAGAATAAGTACCAATAATACGACCAATTAATAAGGCAAATATAAATCCTCTAATAGCATCGCCGCCAAAAATAAAGATTACTAATAATACAAAGAATACCGTTAACGATGTTAAAATAGTACGGCTTAAAGTACTATTTAAAGCGTAATTAATTAATTTATTGCGCTCTTCGCCAAATACATCTGCTTTACCGCTTTCCGCTAATCTTTCGCGAATACGGTCAAATACTACCACCGTTTCTGTCATGGTGTAGCCCATAACGGTTAAAATGGCTGCTATAAAATCCTGACCTATTTCTAGCGAGAATGGCAACAAACCATCAAAAATTGTGTAACACGATAATACGATTAAAACGTCGTGGAATAAAGCTACAACTGAACCCAATCCATATTGCCATTTACGGAAACGTACCACAATGTATAAAAACATCATTAAACACGAAAACAAAATAGCACCATAAGCACCGTATACAATATCAGTTGCTATGGTTGGCCCTACTTTTTGCTGTTGCATTACATCAAATTTTGTATTTAAAGTGCCTAAACCTTTGCTTAACGCTTCTTCAACTTCTTTATCAGCATTAGGATCGTTATCCACAACACGATAGGTAGTTGTAATTTTTGCCTGGTTTTTGCTACCCAATGTTTTTACTTCAGGCGCGCCTTCAAATACCGGAGCTAATGCTTTTTTAATATCTTCGGTATTCATGTCTTTTTCAAAACGAACTTGATACGTACGCCCGCCTTTAAAATCAACGCCTAAGTTTAAACCGTGATTTTTAAAATAAAATACAATTCCTAAAACAATAACTACTGAAGAAATAGCGTAGTAAATTTTACGTTTTCCAACAAAATCGAAATGTAGTTTTTTAAAGGCATTGCGAGTAGCTTTAGTATCGAACGGAATTTCCATTTTACAATCTAACATCCATTCAAAAATTACACGGGTAACTAATATAGCGCTAAATAAAGATGCGCCAATACCAATTAATAAAGTAGTTGCAAAACCTTGCACCGGACCGCTACCAAAAACCATTAAAATAATAGCTAATATTGCAAGGGTTATGTTTGAGTCAATAATAGAACTCATGGCATGTTTAAATCCTTCTTTTATAGATTGCGCTGTAGATTTACCCAAAGCCAATTCCTCACGCACACGCTCAAATATTAAGATGTTTGCATCTACCGCCAAACCTATGGTGAGGACTATACCTGCAATGCCCGGTAACGTTAACACCGCACCGAGCGAGGTTAAAATTCCCATAATAAAAAACATATTGGCAATTAAGGCAACGTTGGCTACTAAACCCGATTTGCTGTAATAAGCTGCCATAAATAATAAAATTACAACTAAGGCTAATACAAAAGAAATTAAACCAGATTGAATTGCCTCTGCTCCTAAAGTAGGCCCAACAATATTTTCTTCAACAATACGAGCAGGTGCAGGTAATTTACCCGCACTTAAAATAGCAGCCAAGGCATCTGCTTCAGCATCTGTAAAATTACCTGTAATTTGCGACGAACCGCCGCTAATTTCACCATTTACACGTGGGGCAGAATATACCATGTTATCCATTACAACTGCAACCGATTTTTTAATGTTCGCTTTAGTTAAAGCAGCCCATTTTTGTGCGGCTTCGCTATTCATGGTCATGCTAATTAAAGGCACACCACCGTTTTGTTGGTTGTAATCTTTACGCGCTTCAGTAATAATATCGCCGCTTAATGCTGCTTTACCATTTCTATCTGTTTGTTTAATAGCAAATAATTCAAAGTAAGTTCCAACAACTTTTCCCTCTTGCATAGTTTCAACCTCTTTATTACCCCACATAAATTTAAGTTTAGACGGGAAAATGTTTTTTGCTCTTGCAATTTTTAAATAGGCATTTACCAAAGCTGTATCTGATTTTGAAGTTGCAATACCAATAACCGGTCCTTCGGCATACGCTTTTGGATTTCCTTTTTCGTCCAATGTAATTCTTCCTTTTAAAGGCACTAAAGGAAACGCGTTTTGAAACACACTAAATAATGGTGCGCGTTTTTTAAATCCTTTTATTGCAGTATCCTGAGTATTAACAGAAGGAGTTGATGCCGATTTATTTGCAGAATCGGCAGTTAATGAATCTTGTTTTGCAGTAGCTGTATTAGTAGCTTTTGCTGTGTTAGTAATTGCCGTTGTATTTGTGTTAACTATTGTAGTGTCGCTTGATAAAGTATCTGAAGCATTGGTTTTTTTGCCGTATAATTCCTGACTAATAACAACGTTTGCTTTATCTAAAAGTGGGGCAATTTCACCATTTTCATACGTTTCCCAAAATTCTAAGTTTGCAGTTCCTTGTAATAATTCACGCACGCGCGCTTTATCTTTTACACCGGGTAATTCTACTAAAATACGGCCGCTGTTACCTAATTTTTGAATGTTTGGTTGTGTTACGCCAAAACGGTCGATACGGCTACGAAATGTTTTTTCCGAATTACTAACTGCTTCGTTAACGCGTTCGCGAATAAATTTAATTACCTCGTCGTTAGTTGAATTGTAAGAAATTTTACTTTTATTTTCTATACTTTGAAACAAGGGTGCTAAACGACCGTTTGGATTTTGTTGTTTGTAACGTTTATCAAAAGCTTCAATAAAATCGTCGTTATTTTTAACACCTAAGTTTTTTTGCGTTTCGTTTAGTGATAAGTTAAAGGCAGCATCGGCACTATTATTACTTAAATTTTTAATAATGTCAATTACCGATACCTCTAAAGTAACGTTCATACCGCCTCGTAAATCCAAACCTAAGTTAATTTCGTGCTTTTTACATTCGTCGTAAGTGTAACCTAATAGTGGAAACACCTCTTGTTTTTTCATTGAATCTAAATAACGGTCGCTTATTACTTCTTTTAAAGAGTCGATGTAACTTAATTCTTTAGATGTGTTGCCTTTTGCATATTCTTTTGCAACAGCTTTTACTTTTGCAGAGTTAACTGCATTTTCAGCAAATTCCTTTGCGTCGCCCTCTACACCTTGAGTAACCCAAGTAAACGATAAATAAAAAACACACGCTAACCCTAACAGAATAGCAAATATTTTAATGGCACCTTTGTTTTGCATAATTATATTTTTGTATGGTAATTTTTAAATTTAAGGGTGCAAATATATCATTTTAAAGCACATTTGCCAATTTTAAAGGAAGTTTTTTAATTTCGATATTTCCCTCCCTCATACCCCCTCTACTTCAACTTCGTTCAGTATCCGACGGGGAAATTTAAAATCAAAAAAAAACCGTACCAGCTAAGCTAATACGGTTTTTTTTAAATTAAAAAGTATTAGTTTACTATGCTTTTAAATCCGGCTTCTCCGCGTAATTTAACAAATTCAGCATCGTCTTTAGCCCAAGCCTTTAAAGCAGGATCTTTTTCAATAGCTGTTTTTAAGTTTGTAACTACTTCTGCATTATTAGCAGTACGAGCAGCAGCAACCGCTTTTAAATAATAGCTATATGCCATTTCTTTTTCGTTACTGTCATCAATTGTTTGTTTAACAGAACCGGGGCTACCTGCTAATAATTGCGCTAAAGCCTTATTATGACCTTTGTAATCGCCAAAATTAGCAACTGCATCAGAATACTTGCCGTTACGAACATCCAAAATGCCCATATTGTATTTGGTTTCAGAAGCACCACCTGCTTTTTTATATAAATCCATTGCAGCTACACGGTTACCATTTTTAGCTTCAATAATTCCTAAGTTATTAGCAACTGCTTGTTGCCCTGCAGATGCTTTTTCAGCACGTTTAAATGCATCAGCAGCTTCAGTTGTTTTATTTTGTAATAATAAAGCAACTCCTAAATTGTTAGAGCTTCTCCAATCTGTAGCATATTGTTTTTCTGATGCTTGGTAAACCTGTACTTTAGTATTTACATCATTGGTTAAGGTACCGCCATATAATAATTCTTCAATTGATAAGCTGTCAGGATTAGAAGTCATTAATTTAGTTATTTGCTCATCAGTACGCGATTTTTTATCTACGTTAACTGTAATTTCTGAACGGCGTAATTTTGGTAACACTTTATCAGATAATTCAGTATACGTTTTTGATAAATTTTTAATTTCTTTACGACGTTGTTCAGGATCGCTGTACATTGTTAAAACACGTAAAATTAAATCTTTGTCGGCCATAGTACTAGCTTCCATTAATGATTTAAAGCCTTCCCAATCTTCTTTAGTTGTCCCAATTTGGTACTGTTCTTTAGTTTTACCAAAAGTAACTTCTTTGTTTTTATTTTTATTAAATTCGTTCATTGTAGCCATTGAACCTGATTTTGCGCGGTCTTTAGCTAAATTTTCGTTTTTATCGGTTTCTCCATCCGGCGAAGCATAAGCCGAAACACTAATACCTTTAAATTCGTACCAAGGTGAGTTAATGTTTTTAGTAATAAATTCGTTAAAAGCTTTTGCTTCTTCCGATTTTAATTCAGCCGGGCGAACGTTAGACGCATTTATTGTATAATATATATGAGTAGTTTGGTTAGCCGGCGATGTTTTTACAAAAGCATCTTTAGCCATAATTCCTTTTTCGTCGTTACGAACTAATAAAGAAGTAGCTATTGTACCGTCCGCTAATTCTACCGGGTCAAATTTTTTCTCCTTCTTTTTTACTGTACCTACAGCATTTACCATAACTTTAGCGTTTCGTATGCCCGGCTCGTAAGCAAATTTTTCGGAAGTGTAATTAAAAGTACCACCACTTGAGTAGCCAATTTTTTGACCACTGCCTGTAGCTTTTTCGCCAACTAACACTAATGGTTTTAAGGATTTTTCTGTGCCACCAACACCTTTTACAACAGGTGTTAAAGTAAGTGTTACTTTTTTAGCAAATAACTTTGGATTAAATTTTCCAGTAACGCTAAATTGAATGCTGTCGCCAATCATTTCAATAGGGTTAGGCGATACTGTATATTTAATATCTTTTTGTTTTTTCAACATTTTGCCCAGTCCATCGCAGCTTGTTAAAATAACAGCTACTGAAAGTGAGGCTCCAATTGTGCGTAAAAATTTTGAATTCATCGTGAGTTTTTGGTTAAATTTGGTGGGAGTAAAAGTAAAAATATTTTTTAGAATAAAAAGTTTTTTGTTAAAAAATGATTATTAATTTAATTGTTACTAACAAAAACAACATTTTTAGCGGAAATAATTTAAATAATTACTTTTGCGGTAACCCAAATCACAAACTATGTCTATAAAACCCGAAGATTTTTTTAAAAACGTTATTTCTCATTGCAAAGAGTATGGTTACATTTTTCAAAGTAGTGAGATTTACGATGGTTTAAGCGCTGTTTACGATTATGGGCAAAATGGGGCTGAGTTAAAGAAAAACATTAGAGACTATTGGTGGAAAGCCATGGTGCAATTGCACGATAACATTGTGGGCATTGATGCCAGCATTTTTATGCACCCTACTACTTGGAAAGCTAGCGGACACGTAGATGCTTTTAACGACCCTTTAATAGACAATAAAGACAGCAAAAAACGCTACCGCACCGATGTGCTGATTGAAGAACACGTTGCAAAAATTGAAGATAAAATTGAAAAAGAAGTCGAAAAAGCTAAAAAACGCTTCGAAAATTTTGACGAAGCCATGTTTCGCTCTACCAATGCCCGTATTTTAGAATACCAAACAAAAATTAACGATATAAATGAACGCTTTAAAACTGCTTTAAACGATGGTAATTTAACGGATGTAAAACAACTAATTGTTGATTTGGAAATTGTTTGCCCCGTAAGCGGTAGCCGAAATTGGACAGATGTTAGGCAGTTTAATTTAATGTTTAGTACCAGCATGGGTGCGGTTACAGACGATAGTAATATTATTTACCTGCGACCTGAAACCGCGCAAGGCATTTTTGTAAACTACCTCAACGTACAAAAAACAGGGCGAATGAAGCTGCCTTTTGGTATTGCACAAACGGGAAAGGCATTTAGAAATGAAATTGTGGCTCGCCAATTTATTTTTCGAATGCGCGAATTTGAGCAAATGGAAATGCAATATTTTGTAAAACCAGGCACGGAAATGGAATGGTACGAGTATTGGAAAAAAGCAAGATTAAATTGGCATTTGAGTTTAGGGTTGGGCAAAGAGAATTATAAATTTCATGATCATTTAAAATTAGCGCATTATGCCAATGCAGCAACAGATATTGAATTTCAATTTCCGTTTGGGTTTAAAGAATTAGAAGGCATACATAGCCGGACTGATTTTGATTTAAAACAGCATGAGCAATTCAGCGGAAAAAAATTACAATATTTTGACGTTGAGAAAAATGAAAGTTATGTGCCTTATGTGGTGGAAACCAGCGTGGGATTAGACCGGTTATTTTTAGCCATTTTATCATCTGCCTTAAAAGAAGAAACTTTACAGGGTGGCGAAACCCGAACTGTGTTAAGTTTGCCGCCAGCATTAGCGCCAATTAAAGCAGCAGTTTTTCCATTAGTTAAAAAAGATGGTTTACCTGAACTAGCTGAAAAAATAATTAACGATTTAAAATTTGATTTTAACGTTACATACGATGAAAAAGATACTGTTGGCAAACGTTATAGAAGACAAGATGCCATTGGTACGCCTTATTGCATTACGGTTGACCATCAAAGTTTAGAAGACAATACGGTTACCATTCGCCACCGCGATACCATGCAACAGGATAGGATTAAGATTAGTGAGGTTTATGATTTTTTACAAAAACGTGTGAGCTTAAAAAGTTTGTTGCAGAGTTTGTAATTATTTAACCACACCCGCAATTATCATCACAACCACTTTTTGCTTTATTTTTTTTAAAAAACTTAAACAGTAAATAAATTACTGCTGTGGCTACTAAAGTATAAGCTATTAATTGTTGCATTTTTATTGTAAAGGTAATATTAATAATAAAATTATGCCTCTACTCATATAAATGAGAAAAGTTATTGTCAGTTCGAGTAGAAAATTCTGTCTCTTTGAATTTTAGTATCGAGAACTTTCATAGACATCACTTCTCGATACAACCTTCGTCCCTCAGGTTTACTCGAAGTGACAGAGTTTTAATTTTTCAAAATTGGTAAAATAATACCCGATGAATTATCATTTTGATGAAACACTTTTATTTCACTTTCAATAAAATCAGCATCGCTACATTTATAAATATCTACAAACTGTTGTGGGTTTCTATCAAAAATAGGAAACCATGAACTTTGCACTTGTATCATTAATTTATGCCCTTTTTTAAAAGTATGAGCCACATCGGGTAATTCAAATTTTACAGTTTCGATGGTGTTTGGCTTAAAGGCTTCCGGCTTTTCAAAACTATTTCTAAAACGTCCGCGCATAATTTCGCCACGCACTAACATTTGGTAACCCGCCATTTCGGCTTCGTTTTTTACGCCTTTGCAACAAAAGGTTGTATCGTATTTAAAATCATCCGGAAAAACATCTATTACTTTTACCACAAAATCTGCATCGGTGGTAGATAACATCACTTTTAAATCCGCAATAACAGTACCTGCCAACGTAATATCGTTTTGTAAAATATCCGTTTCAAAAACCAAAACATCTGTTCTTCTTGCGGCAAAGCGCTGGTCGTCGCTCATATACTCCCTGGTTCTGTTTAAATGCACATCTTCGGCATATGGCACAGGCTTGTTTGGGTTGCTGGTATATTTTGAAGAGGAATTAGTAGAACTTGGTTTTTGAAAAGATAATTTTTGATTCTGATTAAAATATATCAGAGTATTCTCTACCTTTTTAGATGGCCAGGTATCAAAGGTTTTCCAATTATTTTCTCCGGTAAAAAACACATTGGCCTCAGCAATTTTACTAACATCGCCTTTGTTTTTTAAGTAAAAATTAAAAAAAGGAATTTCTAAGTTTTGTTGATAGTGCTCTGATGTTTTGCTCCCGAATCTAACGTTTCCCAGATTAGCCCCTAAGCCTCTGCTCCACCCACCGTGAAACCAAGGACCCATTACTAATTTATTATTAGTTGCAGGGCTTTGTTTTTCAATGGCTTTATATAAGCTCCAGGCGCCATAACAATCTTCTGCATCAAAAGTCCCACCAACAACCAACATGGCAGGTTTTATATTTTTACAGGCACGTCGGGCATCACGTGCTTTCCACCACGCGTCGTAATTTGGATGCTCCATCAATTCGTTCCAAAATTTTACAGTATCGCTAAATAATTTTTTAAAGTTTTTTAGTGCACCTTGTTTTAAATAAAAACTATAATTGTCCTTTTCAGGAAAATCGTAATTTTTTTCCTGCTCTGAAGTTGGTTTTGCACGTGGCAGACCAAAAGAGGAATAAAAATTAAAACCATCCATTAAAGAAAAGGCACCGTTGTGATGAAAATCATCGCCTATAAACCAATCAGTTACCGGGGCTTGCGGACTTACAGCTTTAATTGCCGGATGATTTGAAAGTGCTGCCATAGTACTGTAGAAACCGGGGTATGAGATGCCAAACACACCTACATTGCCATTATTATTACTAACGTTTTTAACTAACCAATCTATTGCATCATACGTATCGCTGGCCTCATCAATATCTGTTTTTAATTTTTTATTCTCAATAAACGGACGTACATCCACAAATTCACCTTCGCTCATGTACCGTCCACGAACGTCTTGAATAACGATGATGTAATTTTCTTTTAAATACTCTTTCCAATAACTAGCGTAAAGTCGTTTACTAAAAAAACCATTGCCATAAGGTGCGCAAGAATAAGGCGTGCGCATTATTAAAATAGGATGCTTTTCCGCAGAACTTTTTGGAGCATAAATACAGGTAAATAAATTTTTACCGTCGCGCATGGAAATATTTACTTCTTGTTTGGTATAATTAGTAAATGTCCAAGCGCTATCAATTGTTTGAGACAAACAAAATGATGTTATAAAAAGAAATAAAACGATAACAATTTTCATACAGATATAATTATTGGCTTCGACTCCGTTCAGCCTGACACTATAAAATCTTCAGCATTTTTAATGGCTATTTGCTGTGCAACACTTTGTGCAAGTTCTAAAAAATTTAATGCTTGTTGTGTGTTTTCTTGAAGCACTGCCGGACGACCAATATCAGAAGCTTCGCGAATGCTCTGTACTAAGGGCAATTGTGCTAATAAAGGTACATTCATTTCTGCAGCTAAATTTTTTACCCCGTCTTTTCCAAAAATATAATACTTATTATTTGGCAATTCTTCGGGTGTAAACCAGGCCATATTTTCTACCAAGCCTAAAATAGGTACATTAATTTGTGGGAGTTGAAATAACGCAATTCCCTTTCGCGCATCACTAATTGCAACATCTTGTGGGGTGCATACAATTACTGCACCTGTTAAAGGCACCTGGCTGCACAAACTAATTTGTATATCGCCAGTGCCTGGCGGTAAATCAACAATTAAATAATCCAGTTCGCCCCAAACGGTATCGTAAAATAATTGCGAAAGTGCTTTACTGGCCATTGGTCCGCGTAACGCTATTGCTTGATTTGGTCCTGCTAAAAAACCTATAGAATTTATTTTAACATCGTAACTTACAACGGGGCTCATTTTTTTTTGTCCATTAAACTCGCCGGGTCCAGGCATATCATGTTGTACTCCAAACATAATATGTTGCGATGGTCCGTAAATATCTGCGTCAACAATGCCAACTTTTGCGCCTTGTTTTGCTAAACCTAATGCTAAATTTGCGGCAATGGTGCTTTTACCAACACCACCTTTACCGCTTGCAATGGCAATAATATTTTTAACATCACGTAAGGTAGTTTCGTCTTTTTCTTTTTTTGAAGTTACAATAGCTGTCATGTTGATTTTTACCTTAGCCTCTTTATCAACATAATGCAGAATAGCGTTCATGCAGGCATTATGTATCATCTCTTTCATTGGGCAGGCGGGTGTTGTAAGTACAACAGTAAAAGAAATATTTTTTCCATTTACTTCAACATCCTTAACCATATTTAATGTTACTAAATCTTTTTTAAGATCGGGGTCATCTACATACTTTAAAGCGTCTAAAACGTGTTGAACTGTAATTTCCATTATTAAGAATTTGAAATGTTATGCACCTTTCGACTTGCTTAGGGTGCCAATTTAGCCTTGGTGTTAAATTTACTTTTTAGCAGTATCAACAACTACAGGTTGCACTTGAGGTTGTTGATTTATAATTTCGAGTGGCTGAGCAATTCGTGCTTTAATGGTATTAATCATAGAATCTTGAATGATTTTATTTCGGGCATCGGACTGAACACGGTCTTCGGCAGCGCGACCACAATTTGTAAAAACTATTGTAATTATAATAAGTGTAAAAATTAAAATGTGTCTCATAAAAATAAATTTAAAAACATAAAAGTAAGAATTTTTAGCGAGTAAAAATTAAAACTACAAAGTGTTGTAGTTAGGCATACTATTTATTCTATTTATGTAACAAAACATAGGTTGAAACTGCTCTTAAATCACTACTTATCTCTAACTATTTTTCTATAATAAAATAATGTTAGTATGCGGTTTACAAAATAAGTTAAACAGAAAAACCCCAAGCACAAGGCTTGAGGCTAATCAGCTAACTAAACACAAATTGTTAAATTATTTTTTTTCAGTTGCAACAGTAGTAGTTGCAGCAGCTGCAGCGCTATCACTAGCGGTAGTAGCAGCATTTGTAGCTTCGCTCATTGCAGTTTCAATAGCTGTTTTAGTTGAATCTTCCATAAATTTTAATCTTTCTTCAAGTTTTGCTTTATCTTCAGCTGAAGGACCACAAGATACCATAGTAGCAACAATAGCTACAGCGATTAATGAGAATACTTTTTTCATTTTGTTTTAAGTTTTAAATTGTTTGTTAATTTTACATTTATACCTTAAACAAAAAATAGTAACCCATAAAAAATAAATTATTTTGAAATTATATGTATGTTATTGATTGTAAGACCTATAAAATTGGATTTATAGCATTTTTAATTTAAAATCTTTTATTTTTCATCTCACTAAGGGTTACCTTTATAATAAAATCGTATTAATAAAAACAAGGCTCTATGTCAAAATCGAAATTGCAGTTTACCGATAGCCAGTTTATAGACGGCTTACGCGCTAACAGTAATGAGGTTTTAACAGCTTTGTATAAAAAGTATTACACTATCGTTCTTAAACTTATTGTAAGTAATAATGGTTCGCAAGTAGAGGCGCAGGATGTTTATCAGGAAACAATTATTGTGGTTTTTGAAAACGTAAAAAAACCTGAATTTGAGCTAAATTGCCAACTTCAAACCTATATTTATTCTATTGCGAAACGGATTTGGTTAAAGCAATTGAAAAAAAACGGTAAAACTTTTTTATTTAAAGAGAATGAAGAAAACGAATTGGCGGATGTTAGCAACGATTTAAATGATCATTTTAAAAAAGAAGATGATATTTTAAAAATGAACAAAAGCATGCAACTATTAGGCGAACCCTGCAATACTATTATTAATGATTTTTATGTATTAAAATTAAGCATGGATAAAATAGCCGAAAAATTTGGCTACACAAATAGTGATAATGCTAAAACACAAAAGTACAAATGCTTACAACGGTTAAAAAAATATTTTTTTGAAAAACAAACATTACAAGAATTGAGTTTAAAATGAAAAATTTAGATTTATTTGATGACTATTTAAACGGTCGTCTTAGTGCAGAAGAAAAATTAAAATTTGAATTGCAACTAAACAGCGATGTTTTGTTTACAACAGCTTTTAATGAACACAAACAATTTATTGAAGCGCTAATTTTAAACGCGGAAAGAAGTGAGTTAAAGAAAAAATTACAAACTATTCACGCTTCCGAATTTATAAATGAGGCGCGTGTAATCTCTATTAATAAACAATCGTTTTTACAAAAATACGGCAAAACAATTGCTGTAGCGGCTAGCACTGCTGCAATTGTTATGTTTGGGTCTATATTGTTTTTAAATTCTCAAAAACATAACGCTAATGAAATTACAGATTTGAAGCGTGATGTGTTAGCGTTAAAATATTCAAAAGATATTATTATTGAAGAGATTGGAAAAACAAATTCTAAAATAAATTATGCGCCTGCAAATTTAGAGGGTAGCGCTTTTGCGTTAAACAATAAAGGATATATTATTACAAGCTGCCATATGATTGATGGCGCAGATAGTGTTTTTATTCAAAACAATTCAACCGAAAGAACTTTGACTAAAGTTGTTTTAAGCAATTCAAAATTAGACTTTGCAATTTTAAAAGTTGAAGATTTGGAAGTTATTAAAAATTGGCAAGTGCCTTTTGCTTTTAACGCAAAGGTATCAGACATTGGCGAAAAAGTATTTACACTTGGTTACCCTCGCACAGATATGGTGTATGGCGAAGGTTCTTTAAGTTCGTTAAGTGGTTCTTACAACGATACAACTATGTATCAAATTTCTATTCCTGTAAATCCGGGTAATAGCGGTGGTCCGTTATTAGACGAGCAAGGCAACGTAATTGGTGTTGTGAGAGGAAAAAATACAAGCGCTGAAGCTACAGGTTTTGCTATTAAAACTAACGAAATTATAAAAGTAATAAACAATTTTGCTGATGATAGCTTGATTAAAGATATAAGTATCTACTCTAAAAAATCGACTTTAAAAAACCTAAAACGTACTGAGCAAATTAAACGCATAAACCCTTATGTGTTTAATGTATTGGTTTATAAAAGAGATTAGGTTTTTTTATTAATAACCCTGTCAATATATTTTTCGGTAGGCATTAAACTTTGTTGTATGCGTTTAGCATAACGAATGCTACTTAAAATTTCGTTTTGTTTTTCTTCAATGACATCTTTTTGAGATTCAACTTCTTTTATTTTATAATATATGTTGCTTAAACCTAAATTTACTTGGGCTATTTTACTATAATTATTGTCTTTTGTATAAATAGAAGATGCTTTTTCAAAATAATTAATTGCTTTTTCTATATGATTATTTTTACTATTAATTGTGCCTAATTGTAAATAAGCATTGCCAATAATTAATTTCTGATTTGTTTTAATAGAATACAGTAATGCCTTGTTAAAAAAATCTTCGGCTTTTTCAAGATCATCATTTTTTAAATATATATTTCCCAAATTAATATATATACCGGTTAAACCTAGAGTGGTATTTTGTTTTTCAAAAAAATCTCCAGCTTCAGTATATAATTCAACTGCTTTTTGAATATTGCCTTCAAATTGATAGATAAATGCTAGATTATTTATTTCAACGCCCATTCAACTGCTATTATTCGCAGCTTTAAAAAGCTCATAAGATTGCTGATAATACTTCTTAGCCTCTTCTAAATTATTTTTAACATACTGAGATTCATATCCAAAATTATTTAAAGCACAAGCTTTGTAATATGTGTAAAGACTGTCGTTTTTTTGATTACTATATTGATAAAAATAACGATTATATCTTGTCCACAAATACTCGTTTGTTAATCTTTCAGAAAAAAATTGTAAATACCCCAACTGAATTATATCACTTTTTGCATGATGATAAATTTTTAAAAGTGAATCTAAATTGCGCTTTTCAATGGAGCTAAATACAAAGTCAGGTTTAATATCAATTAAATAAAATAATTTATCGTACTTATTTTGAGAAAATAAACAAGAACCTGCAAAAAATAGAATCAATAAATAACTTGCTTTATTAAACATGTATTATAATTACAAAAAATTACCTTATTACGTTTTTTTAATAAAACTGCAAAGAATTATTACCCAAAAATTAACCCAAATACTTCTTCCATTTTACCGGCGCTTAGTATTTTAATTTTGTATGAATTTACATTAATTCCTTTTAAATTATAACTGCTTACAATTATTTTTTTAAAGCCTAATTTTTCGGCTTCGCTAATACGTTGCTCTAAACGGTTTACCGGACGTATTTCGCCTGTTAAGCCTACCTCGCCCGCAAAACAAACATCTTGCGGTATTGGCATATCCTCATTACTACTTAAAATAGCGCACACTAAGGCTAAATCAATACCGGGGTCTTGAACGCTTATACCACCTGCAATATTTATAAAAACATCTTTTATTCCTAATCTAAATCCGCAGCGTTTTTCTAAAACCGCTAATAACATTCCCAATCTTCTTAAATCAAAACCGGTACTGCTACGTTGCGGTGTACCGTATGCTGCGCTGCTTACCAAGGCCTGTGTTTCAATTAACATAGGGCGGTTACCCTCCATTGTGGCGCTAATAGCTACTCCACTAGTGGGGCTATCTCGGTTAGTAATTAAAATTTCTGATGGGTTGGTTACTTCCCTCAAACCATCACCATTCATTTCGTAAATGCCCATTTCGTTGGTACTGCCAAAACGATTTTTAGTGGCGCGCAACAATCTGTAAATGTGGTTTCTGTCTCCCTCAAATTGCAACACAGTATCTACCATGTGCTCTAATACTTTTGGCCCGGCAAGATTTCCATCTTTAGTAATGTGCCCAATCATAAACACAGGCGTATTGGTTTCCTTTGCAAAACGTAATAACTCGGCAGCACATTCACGAACCTGACTAACACTACCGGGGCTACTCTCAACATATGAGGTATGAAGCGTTTGAATAGAGTCAATAATAACCAATTGAGGTTCTACTTGTACAATGTGCTGAAAAATATTCTGTGTATTTGTTTCTTGCAATATGTAACAATTATCGGTTGTAACACCAATTCTATCGGCGCGCATTTTTATTTGCTGTTCGCTTTCTTCGCCACTTACATATAGTATTTTTAGATTTTTTAAACGTAAAGCCAATTGTAGCATTAAGGTTGATTTACCAATGCCGGGCTCTCCACCAAACAACACTAAACTTCCCGGAACGATTCCCCCGCCTAATACACGCGTTAATTCTTTGCCGGGTACAGCAATTCGGGGATAATCTTGTAAGCCAACATCCTGTAATAAAATGGGCGAATTTGTTTTTGAATTTGGATTTTTATTAGCTGTAAATAATTGTAGTCTGTCGTTCTTGGTTTCTTTATGTACAATTTCTTCAACAATGGTATTCCACTCATTACAACTGTTGCATTTGCCTTGCCACTTATCGCTTTGTGCGCCACAATTTTGGCAAAAGAATGTTTTTTTTGTTTTTGACATACAACAAATTTACAGGATTTTATAGTAAAGCGTGGCTATAAATTGTAGTATTTTATGTGACCCTAATAAACAGGGTTTTTATGGTTTTAAGCTAATAAAAAACATATTTAATTATAAACATCTGCGTTGTTTGTGATTGATAAATATGTGAATTATGTAAAATTTTTACATAAAAACGTAACATTTAAAATTCTAAATATTTTCATTTTTGTATCATAATAATATAAACAACTTAAAAACAAAAAATAAATTATGAAAAATTACATTTTGATTGCCGTAACTTCATTAATGATAATGACAGCTTGCAAAACAGACCCTAAGCAAGATGCACAAGTTATTATGGAGCGCGATTCTTTATTAAAAGTTATAGATGAGCGTGAATCGTCGGTAAATGAATTTATTACCTCTTTTAACGAAGTTGAAAAAAACTTAAATGAAGTAAGCCGCAAACAAAATATTATTTTATTAAGTTCGGGTAAACTATCCGATGTTAAAGGCAATAGAAAGGAGCGTATTAATTCAGAAATTAAAGCTATTAATGATTTAATGGATGCAAATACTAAAGCATTAAAGCAACTTAAAAGTAAACTTAATAGCAGTAACAACAAAAATTCTCAATTAGAAAAAACTGTTGAAAATTTAAATAACCAATTAAATTTAAAATACTTTGAGTTGGCTGATTTAAATGAAAAATTAAACATACTTAATGCGCAGGTAGCACAATTACAAATATCGGTTGATACGCTTTCGAACCAAAACATGGCTCAAGCTGAAACAATAAATAATAATACAGCCGAATTACATACTGCTTATTACATAGTTGGAAAATCGAACGATTTAGAAACATTTGAATTAATAGATAAACAAGGTGGTTTATTAGGCTTTGGCGAAACTGCAAAGCTTAGCAACAATTTAGATAGAAGTATGTTTACTAAAATTGATTATAATGAAGTTACTGTTATACCTGTAAACAGCAAACGCATAAAAATTATTACCACTCACCCAACCGGTTCGTTTAGTTTAGATAAAACCGGAAAAATGGTAAATAGTATTATTATTAGTGATCCTGAAAAGTTTTGGAGCGCTTCAAAATATTTGGTTGTTAGTAAATAGGTTAGATTTGGGGATTTTTAATCCAAATAATTTCAATCAAATAAAAAGTCAAAGAGTTTTCTTTGGCTTTTTTTGTTTTTTGATAAAACGCAGATAAAGCTGATAATTTAGATGAGGTATGATTTTATATATGAGATTAGCGATTATTGCGACTTAGAGGAAATTTTTTTTGAGTTGCTTACACTAATTTTAATTACTTTTAAAAAATTATAAAAAATTTATGGCAACTACTTCAGATATTTCAAAAGGCGCATATATGCGCGTTGATAACGATTTACTTTTAATTTTAGATTACGACCACATTACGCCCGGCAAGGGCAATGCCATTTATTCGGTAAAATGCCGTAATGTAAAAACGGGTAAGCAAAGCGAAATTCGTTTTAGATCAGGTGAAAAAATTGATTTTGTACGTGTGGAATTACACGAATTACAATATTTATTTGAAGAAGGTGATGCGATAGTATGCATGAACCAAGAGACCTACGAGCAGCAAGCCGTTAGTAAACATTTTTTTGGCGACAGCATTAAATTTTTACACGAAAATATTGTTATAAAAGTGTATACCGACGATAACGAAGAAGTAATAAACGCTGAATTACCTAAGCACGTAGAAGTAACAGTTACTTACACAGAAACAGGCGCAGGCAAAAGCCTTAAAACAGCAGAAATTGCAAATGGCGCTAAAATACTGGTACCACTGTTTATTGAACAAGGCGAGAAAATTAGAGTAAATACCGAAACCAGTGAATATATGGAAAGGGTTAAGTAATATATAAATGTTACACGTTAACAGCTTTGTTACTATTAACAAATTCTTTTGTTATAAAATCTGATACTGTAGTACGTACAAATTTTTGTTTTTTGTACATAGTTGCAAAATAAATTATTAATGGAATTAAAATTCCTAAAAATAATACAGCAAACGTAAATATAAGCTGACCAATCATTGTTGGAAAAGACTCGTTAACAATAATACTATTTGCGCGAACATTTACCAATGCTGCCGCAGTTGATGATTTTTTTACTACTAATATATTTTTAGTACGATAACTACACTTAAACTCCGGAAATTTATTTTCGATTGCTTGTTTTATAGTATCTAAACTTGGGGGATTATTTAATTCTATTTTCATTTTTAAATATTTTTTAGTACGATTTTTTAGTGTTTTTATCTTTTTAGAAGCTACAATTACTAATTACCTTTTTATAAGCGTCTCGGTTTAAGCCGAGACGCATATTGTGAATAATTATAAAAATTTATTGTACCATAAAACGAATTTTTAAAAATTATTCGGCATTATAAACTAGTTGTAACTGCTCCAAATGGAACAATTAATGGCTTATCAGAGTAAGGGTCTTTTACATATACTCGGCCATATTTAGTATCAATTTTTTGTACTTTAGTTTTAACAAATTTACCAACCCAAGGTGCCATAACTTCATCGCCCACTTTACAAGTAGGTTTAACTTCAATTGCTTTACAATCGGCTTTACTTACAACTTTAATTTTATGCATTGCATCAAATATCATAACTTTTTCGCCCGAAACTTTTACAACTGAAAATTCTCTCCATTCATTACCTTTTTTTACTGCAACGGTTGTACCCGATTCCCATGCTGCTGACAACACATGAAATGTATTTGGCTCTAATTGCGTTTCTTCTTGTCCGTAACCTACTCCTTTGTCACCTTTAGCTGGGTTTTCCCAATCAACATCAATAAAATTAACTTTAGGTTTTGTAGCATCTTTAGCATCAATAACAATTGCCCTCATCATGCTACTTCCATGATGCCATGGCGCTAATACAATGTCTCCTTTTTTAGCTGTTTGCCCTGGTTTAATTGGAATGATAAGATAGTTTGGTAATTCAACCTCCGCTCCAAAAGAAGTAACTTTGCTATATTCAGCACCGGCTTCTTTTACTTTTTTATTTACAAAAATTAGTCTAAGGTCTTCTGCTTTTATTCCTTTATTACCTGGATTGGCTAAATCTGGTGCTACAAAAGCCTCGCCGCCTGCAGCTATAGATATAGCTTCTTTCGGAAAATCTTTAAATGGGTCTTTCAATAATTCACCGCCTGTTGCGGTAGTTGTTTCTGTGGTAGCGGTTTGCGTTGAATCGGTTTTTACAGTTCCTTCCTCTGATATTTCTTCTTTTTTACCGGCACATGATGAGCTAACTAATGTTAAGCTTAAAAGGGCAATAGAAATAATTGTTTTTTTCATAATTGTATTTATTTTTAGTTTATGTAAATGTTAATTTTAAGTTTGTTTTTAAAGTATATTTAATGTTAACTAATAGTTATTATAATGGTTTTAAAATAATATTTATTAAAAATTATAAATTTCTTCTCTACCACTTTCGTCGTTTACTAATATTAATTTACTAGCTGTAAGTTCTTTTACGGTATGGGCAACCGAGGGCTTTTCTTTATTGGCGTTATAGTCCCAACCTTTCATTATAATTTTTGTTTCATCGGCGTTCCACTCCCAAAAGCCAGATGATGACGTTGTAAGACCAGTGCCGTAAGTAAATGAATACGATAACTTACTTTTATCTTTTTGATCTTGCCCAAAAACTAATATGGTTTTAGACATGGCGTTGGCAATATCGCCTACATCACCTTTTAATTCAAGTTGAGCCAAATTTGTAATTCCGGTTGTTTTTTCGGCTTTTTCAGCAACAAGTTTGTTGTTAGCTTTTACGTCTAAATTCCATTGTTTTTTAATTAGTAATTTACTTTTTTCTGACTTTAATTTTCCGCCTCCGCAAGCCGTTAAAAGCAGCACACAGGTAATAACAAGTGTTTTTGTGATTTGGGGGATTAGATTTTTCATTTTTGTTTTTGTTTTTGTTTTATGGGTTTTTGATTAAATATACTATAAAATTAATAGTTGTGTTACTCTAATTAACCAGCGTAGTACTTATTAGTATTAACGTAATTTAAAACAGAACTATAGTAATTTAAATTAAACTATTTTTAATTAATTCGGGTAAATTTTCTTTTAGTTGCTTACTATTTTCACTAGCTGTTATATAAATGGTTAAGCCATTTTTATTAAGGTTAAAAACAGCTATTTTAAGTTACAAACTCTATAAACCAATTATCCTATCTATCGCCAGCGTTCAGGTGCACATAAGCATAACTTAATTTTACCGTAGCTTTTTTAGAACTTGTTTTAATAAAATCAAATCTCTTTTTTGGAATAAAATCAACATCATTTTTATTTATATTTAAAGGTAGTGTGGTGTTTATTAAATACCAAGCTTCGCCATAATCCTCATCGGTAGAAATAGTATCATCAACACTCTCAAAAAAAAACCACTCCACTTGTTCATTTGGTTGAAGGTGATTTATAATGTTTACAGATAATCTTTGTAAAAAAGATCGTAGTATTTTTATTTTTTGTTTATAATCATACTGCGGTAAATTATTTAAAAACAACTTGTATTCTGTTGTATTGAGGCTATAATCCATTTTTAAATTATATAAGAAACTGTTGGTCAAATGTGTTTAACCACTGGTTTAGTTCAATTTCTGTTTTTTGATAAGTGAAGTGAATTTTTGTATTTGTAATATCATCATTATCAAAACCTTTAATAATAAATGTTTTATCCAGCGTTATTCTATATTCAGAATATTCATCAATATAATTTCCATTTTTTCTACCTTTCCAAAAATAATACTCTTTGCCTGTTTTTATTTGCGAAATGATTTGTGTAATTTTCTCGGCTTTCATATTCAATCACATTTTTCCATAATATTTTTTACTATTGCTTTTGCCTCGGCATCATTTTCCATAATTGGTTTTATGGTATTAAAATGTGTATTATAATTTTCCCGTGCTACTTTTTTCTCTTCATCTGTTTTAGCAGCTTTTACCATAATGTTTAATCTACATAGGGTTCACTTAAACTAACAAAGTGTTTATAAATAAAGACCTTTAGGGATAAAAAAACAAAATAGATGCAAGACATTTGTGAATAACCTTAAAAAAAG
>JAYVGH010000012.1:0-44849 GCA_043772435.1 Bacteroidota bacterium | reverse complement strand
CTAAAAGAAGTGCGGATTTGAAACCGAAATGTTTTCTACCGACACAATATTAATTAGTTGCCGAAATACTGTACTCTTTTTTGCCTACATAAATATAATGACTTTCCCGATAGGGACAACTTGTAGTCAAAAAACTTATACTTCCGCCCGCATTTTTTTTAGGTACTGTTATAACTTAGGCCGCTGTACACAGTTTACTCAGCTGCTTTAACTTCATTGTCAGCCACATTTAATTTTATACCTAAAAGCAATTTATTATAAAAGTCAATTATAGTTTGAGTCTCTAAACTTTGTTCTTGAAAAACTGTTTTTGCTAAATCAAAACGCTCTGTCATTTTTATTATTTGATAACAGTTTAACATAAAGCAAATTCGATATGCACTAAATATTCTACCAATGTGACTACTAATGTTATTTAGATATTCTATTAACTGCATTGCTTCTATATATTCTGAGTGTGAATAATTTGAAAGTAAACGCCACATTGTGTGAAACAAGTCGCTATCAAGTCCAGATTCTGTTATTCTTTGGTCTATACCATTTTCAAATGCATGGAGTCTACCCAAAATAGAATTTTGTTTATGGGGATGTAGACTAATAAAATATGTATTTGATTTTATTTCTGTTAATATTTTTTGAATCTCTTCTTTTTCAAAATCTCTTTTTTCAATATTCTCTTTTATTGTTGCAGGATAAGATTGTCTATTGTTTAAGCCGCCTGCGATATATAGTAAATACCGAAACACAGCTTGTTCGTCAGATTTATGATTATAATATAAATAATTTATGGTAATAGAAGTCTCAATTAAAGACCTCGTTGAATTATATATTGTAGAAAGGTCGTGAAGACTATGGTCTGGTTTAATCGCTTTTAATGGCGTGCCTTCGAAAAGGTGTTTTAAACTAAGAGTTTGAAAAACGAATTTAAAATAATGAATCTCATAATAATCTTCGTGTCTTTTTATTTGAACCTTTTCTTTTGTAAGCCTTTCTGTTATTGTTACAATTAAATTCGAAATTGTGTCTATATGTTTATTGAAAAAGTCAAGATTGCCATTGTCTTCGTGTGCAGCAATAGCCAGAATTATTTTGTTTTTCTCTGATAACATTGTCTGCTATTGAATTTCTAATTATTAGATTTGTCCAGCGGCTTAGTTATAACTTGTTTATATCCTCCACTTATCCGTTTGCAAATGTTTACAATTAATTACATACGTTTAAAATTGATTACTATAAAATATATAATAAATTACTTAAAAAACCGTTCAATGTTTATTTTGGTCTCCTCATTAATTTTTAGTTCCGGGGCGTGATGTGGCTTTTTACGGGCATCAATTATCATGGCCCCTTTGCAGCCCCAGTGCTTGTTTTCGGTAAATTCATCCACACCATGTACATCGTGGCTTGGGTTACTGCGGGTATAAGTTATCCAAACATAATCGTTTAAATTTTTAGGGTTTGGCGTAAAATTAAAATCATCGTAAATAATTATTTGTACAATTCCTTCAAAAAATTCTTTGTTTTCAGCGAGCCATTTGCAAAGTCCTTGTATTTCTGTTTTCGCAATTTTATAATCTGTAAATTTTGTCAGCTCAAGACCAATTACACCATCCATCAACAATACAGGCTTGCTTATAAAATCACAGTTAAAAATTTGCTGAGGTAATTCGGTTTTTAAATTACGTTTTTTATCACCGTAAGCGGCAATAATTAATTTACTGCCTTCGTTAATTCCATCACCACTATAATCTAAAGTATCAATTGTTGTTTTTGTATGAAAGTGTAAATCCCGTGTTAAATCAATGCGCTCAAATACATATTTAAAAAACTCTTTAACATCATGGCAGTTTAATTTCCCGTCTTCATCGCCACTAATAAATAAGTATTTTGCTAAACTTAATTGCCCTGTACCTAAAATACGATTGGCTTGGGTTAGCATTTCTGCAGGGCGTTTATTTTTTAAATAAGGGGTGTACCGTTCGCTGCCTACCGCTAATAACAAAGGATGTACGCCGGCAGCATCAACAGCATGTACTTCTTTTACGCCGGGTATTTCGTTGGGGATGGCACTGCCGCTAATTTCATGAATTAATGCACCAAAGGCTGTATCTTCTTGTGGTGGACGACCTACAACAGTAAAGGGCCAAATAGCATTTTGTTTGGCGTACACTTTATGTATACGCATCAAAGGAAAAGGGTGCTTTAAACTGTAATAACCTAAATGATCCCCAAACGGCCCTTCGGGTTTATTTTCATTTGGATAAACTTCCCCGGTAATTACAAAATCTGCATCTAAACTAATGCAATACCCATCTTTGTAAGCGTAACGAAAACGTCTGCCCCCCAAAGCACCTGCAAAGGTTAATTCGCTAATACCTTCAGGCAATGGCATTACCGCAGCTAACGAATGACTTGGTGGGCCTCCTACAAAAATAGAAACCTTTAACGGCACATTTTTTTTATTTGTTTTTGTTTGATGCACGCCAATACCGCGGTGTAATTGGTAATGCAAGCCAATTTCTTTATTAAGGGTGTAGTCGTTGCCCGTTAGTTGTATGCGGTACATTCCTAAATTTGAATTCATAACGCCCGGCTTATCTGCGTCTTCTGAATATACTTGAGGTAAGGTAACAAAAGCGCCACCGTCCATAGGCCAATGCTTAATTAATGGTAAATCCGAAATTTGTATTTCATTAAATCCGGCTAAAGAAAAAGATGATTTTTTTGGCAACGCTTTTAAGGCGGCCAAACCTGTTTTAAAATATTTAAACGGATGTTTAAGAGCCTGCATCGGGTCGTTACGTAATTGTACCAATGTTTGCATGGTTTCAAACGTATCTCTAAACATAAATTTACTGCGTTCAACCGTGCCAAATAAATTACTAGCGCATTGGTATTTGGTACCCTTTACTTTTTCAAATAAAATAGCTGAACCACCTTCTTCAAAATATTTTAAATGAATGGCAGCCATTTCGAGGTTCGGATCAACCTCGTGTTTAATACGAATTAACTTACCATTTTTTTCTAAATCTAAAATACAGTCCTTTAAACTTTTATAGCTCATAATAGATAAACGTCAATAGCTGACAAATTGTTTTTAGAGGTAAGAATATATTTTTGATGTCATAAATTTTTTATAAAAATCGAGTGTTTTGGTATGAAAACGCCAACCAAATGTTAGGTTTTGAGTGAAAGATTCGGATTTAAACGAAAGTAGTTTGCCGCTATTAAATAAATTATAATCGTTTGTATTTGAAAATAAAAAATAAAAACGTCTAAGATTCACACCCATCGAAAAACGACTGGTACCGCTCCAAGATACATATGATAAATTACGATACTCATTTCCTAAATTATAACTTCGCCATTGTTGTTCGGGTCCAAGCGTAAAATAACCATTAATAAACAGGGCTTTAAATAAAACTAAAGTACCCGCCGCCCCCCCATTAATACCAAAATTTACCGATTGAAAGCCTTTTAAAGTAGAATAACTATTAAAAAATTGCCGCGATTTAACTGGAAATATAGAACTGTCGTTTGTTAGGGTGTACACATTAAAACTGCTACCCAATATCCATGTAGCCGCAGATTTTAACTGGCGGTAATTACAACCAAAGCCCGATTTATACGAAAATTTTTTATAGTTAGTAAAGTACATAAACCTATTCATTAACAAACTACTTTTTAAATTTGGCTGTAAATAATAATTGCCGGTTTGTTTAAAAGTAGTATCAAAATTTGGCGTATTTTTATTATAAAAACCAGTAAAACGTCTGTAATAATTTTCTAAAACCCATCGGTTATCGCCTACATTTAGGCCAATATTAAATGTTTTTGTGTTGCCTTTACCGGTGCTAAATTGTTGAGGTTGGGTTTTTGTGCCGAACGATACTGAAAATTTATCATAATTTAAAACTACCCCACCAATTAATTGCGATTCGGCTACATACACATGTTTAGAAAGCCCTAAACTATCCTTTACTAACGATTGGTCGAAGGTATTACTAAAGTTTCTAAATTGTTGAAATATACCAACTATTAACACGCGTTCAAATTTTCGATACTTGAGTGTATCCCAAGTTTTACCTTTTTTTTCAGTTTTTACTTCCAAATTACCCTCAGTGGTTACTTGCGCATTGTAAAAAAAAGAAATTAAAAATAGTACTATAAATAAATACTTAAACATTTATATTTTTTTTAGATTTGTTGAAGATAAAAAAAAATTAAATATGTTGTATTTATTGCAGGTAAAAAATCAATTACAAAATGTAATACCAACTACACAAAGTATTAAATCTGATATTATTGAACATCAGGGCAAATTGACATCCTATTTTGATAGATTTTTAACTACCATAATAGAATTTGCCCCTAAAGTAATTTCGGCAATATTAGTATTATTAATTGGGTTATGGGTGGTTAAACGCATTTCGATTATTGCCGAAAAAGCTATGAAAAGGCGCGATTTAGAAATTAGTTTACGCACCTTTTTAAAAAGTTTAATTAGCATTGGTTTAAAAATTATTTTAATTGTAACAGTTGCCGGCATGATGGGTATTGGCACCGCCAGTTTTGTAACTATTTTAGGAGCTGCGGGATTAGCTGTGGGCTTGGCGTTGCAGGGTTCTCTATCAAATTTTGCGGGGGGCGTATTAATTTTAATTTTTAAACCTTTTAAAGTAGGTGATGTAATTGAAGCACAAGGACAAACAGGCGAAGTAAAAGAAATTCAAATTTTTAATACTATACTTTTAACCATCGACCATAAAACAGTTATTTTACCTAACGGACCACTTAGTAATGGTACAATAGTAAATATAACGCGCTTTGGAAGCATACGAATTGATATTTCAATTACGGTAAGCAGTAAAAATAATATTGATAAAGTAAAACAAATTATTACTAACGTTTTAATATCAAACCCTAAAGTATTGGTTGAACCTGAGGCAGGTATTTTTATTGGCAACGTTGTAGATGGCGGTATTATCATAAATATAAAACCATATTGCACGCCAGATAATTCGCCCTCGCTAACCAGCGAAATATACAAAGATTTAAAAGAAGGTTTTGAAAAAGCTGGCATTAAAGCGCCTATGCCACAACGCCAGGTATTATCATTAAACGATACAGGAAAAGATTTATGAAAATTACCGAAGCTCAACAATTAATAGACGATTGGATTAAAAAATATGGTGTACGTTATTTTAATGAATTGACGAATACCGCTATTTTAATGGAAGAGGTAGGCGAAGTAGCTCGCATAGTTGCAAGACGTTATGGCGAACAAAGCGAAAAAGAAAGTGACAAAAACAAAGATTTGGCGGACGAATTAGCCGATGTTTTATTTGTGTTAATGTGTATTGCCAACCAAACAAATATAAATTTAGAAGAAGCCCTAAAAAAAAATTTAGATAAAAAAACAAAACGAGATAATACACGACATTTGAATAATGAAAAACTGAAGTAGTTTTTTAGTATCTTTAAATAATGCGACTTACTTATTTTTGTATAATTTTATTTTTATTAAAATCTATTTCTTTTTCTCAAACAGATTCAGTTAAAACCGAATTAGGAATTGCCAGTTATTACGCTAAAAAATTTGATGGACGAAGATGTACTAGTGGCCAAATATTTAGAAACGATAGCTTAACGGCAGCACACAAAAAATTAAAATTTGGAACACTGGTTAAAGTTACAAACTTAAAAAATGATAGCAGTGTTATTGTTAGAATAAACGATAGGTTACCAAAAAAATCTCATAGAAGCATTGATTTAACTTTGCGTGCCGCCAAACAATTAAATTTTATTAAATTTGGATTAACAAAAGTAAAAATAGAGGTTTTAAGCTACCCTAATCGCTAAATATTTTTATGGAATTTAATAGTTTTAATCATCTCTAATAAAAAAGCAAATTATGAAAAATTTAATTTATTTAATTCCATTTCTAGTATTTTCTTCGTTTATTAGTAATTTTAATTCTTTTGAGTTACCCAAAACTTGGGAAAATGATTTTAGTATTAAATTATATCATGGGGGTGGGATGTACTACGGCTCAACCACCATTATTTTTAACGAAAATGGCGGCAATTATAATGTAATGGATAAGGGTAAAGAAAACATAAAAAAGTTTACACTTTCCGAAAAAGATAAAATCGAAATTCTTAAAAAATTACAAATATTAAAAGTTGATAGTATTAAAACAAAGGTAAAACTCGGTATTACTAACGATCAAGCGACAAAAAGCATTTGTTTTTTAAAGGGAGCAAATACAAGCTTTTGCGCAGAGAATAGTTCAGGCAACGAAATTGAGAAAGCTCATGAAAATAATTTTTACTCAGCTTGGAGTTACCTTCAAGAATTTGCAATTAAAAAAACCAAATAATATAATTATGAAAAAAATATTTTTTATTTTAAGCATTACAATTTTTTGCTCATTTGTAAACTCAAGCAAAAATTTTGAATTGCCAACTACCTGGACGAATGATTTTAGCATAAATATTTACCAAGGAGGCGGTATGATTAATCAGTCTACTAAAGTTATTTTTAGAATAGATTCATTAATTTATACTGAAATGAAGCATAGTAAAAAAAATGTAAAAAGGCACAAATTAACTAATGATGAAAAGCAAGAAATATTAGCAAAGGTTAAACAATTAAATGCAGAAATTATTAGTAGTGCTGCAACAAATTTAAAACACGATAAAGAAACTACCGAAATTTGTTTTAATCTAAGTTCAAATAGTCATTGCTTTTCAAGCGGAGCAACAGAAGAGGTTATTGAAAAATATTCGAAAAATTTTGGGGATATGTATAAGTATTTATTAGATTTTGCTAAAAACAAAACTAAATAAATAATTTATGAAAAATTTAATTTTTATTTTAACGCTCACTATTTTGTGTTCATGTATCAATTCAGCTAAAAATTTTGATTTACCAACAACTTGGACAAAAGATTTTACAATTAGCATTTACGATGGCGGTGGTATGATGTACGCTTCCACAAAAGTTCTTTTAACTACAGATTCTATTGTTTACACTGAAATGGAAAACGGAAAAGATGATATAAAAAAACATAAAATTACTGCTGAAGACCAAAAGCAAATTTTAGAAAAATTAAAACGATTAAACGTTGAATACTTTAAAAGCGAAGGAACAGATTATGTAGTTTGTGATAAAGGGACAACGGAAATTTGTTTTAAAATTAATAAGGATAAAACACTTTGCGTTGCAAGCGGTGCTACTGAAGAAATTAGAGAAAAATATTCTAAGGATTTTTATGACACCTTTAATTACCTTTTAAACTTTGCAAAAAATAAAACGAAATAATTTTTCGCTAATTTTTAATTCTTAATTTTTAATCTTTAATTTGTTTATGCAACAATTAAAAAATTACATAAACGGAGAGTTACTTGAACCCGTTTCCAAAACATATTTAGATAATTATAATCCCGCAACAGGTAAAGTATATAGCTTAATTCCGGATAGTGATGAACAAGATGTTGAATTAGCCTACGTTGCAGCTCGAACTGCGTTTAAAGAATGGAGCATTACTCCTAAAGAAAAACGCTCGGCCTATCTTTTAAAAATAGCATCTTTAATCGAAAAAAATTTAGATAAATTGTCTCTTGCAGAAAGTATAGATAACGGTAAGCCCCTAAAATTAGCCAAAACAGTCGATATTCCAAGGGCTGCTGCCAATTTTCATTTTTACGGTACAGGTATTTTGCACTATGCTTCTAATGCGCATAGCATGGAAGACACTGCGATTAATTATACGTTGCGTCAACCTGTTGGTGTGGCAGGATGCATCAGTCCTTGGAATTTACCTTTGTATTTATTTACATGGAAAATAGCTCCTGCCCTTGCCGCAGGTTGCACGGTAGTAGCTAAGCCGAGTGAAATTACGCCCTACACCGCTTTTTTATTATCAGAAATTTGTATAGAGGCCGGCTTACCACCGGGTGTTTTAAACATAGTACATGGTTTGGGTGGTAAGGTAGGCAATGCCATTGTTAGTCATAAAGACATTCCATTAATTTCGTTTACCGGAGGAACAGCTACAGGCAAACACATTGCAAGTATTGCCGCGCCTATGTTTAAAAAATTATCGTTAGAGTTGGGCGGAAAAAATCCAAACATCATTTTTGCAGATTGTAATTATGATAAAATGTTAGCCACAACTTTAAATTCATCCTTCGCTAATCAAGGGCAAATTTGTTTGTGTGGCTCTCGCATATTTATTGAACGAAAAATTTACGAAAAATTTAAAACCGATTTTGTTTCAAAAACAAAAGAACTACGTGTCGGAAACCCATTAGAAGAAAAAACAAAAGTGGGCGCTATTGTGTCCAAACAACATCAACAAAAAATTTTAAGTTATATTGAGTTAGCCAAAACCGAAGGCGGAACTGTTTTGTGTGGCGGTGAAGAAATTAAATTAAACGGAGAATTAGAAGATGGATATTATATTTTGCCAACTGTAATTGAAGGATTAAATTATGATTGCAGAACCAACCAAGAAGAAATTTTTGGCCCGGTTGTTACGCTTACACCTTTTGATACTGAAGAAGAGGCGTTAATGATGGCAAATAGCACACAATATGGTTTGGCATGTATTTTATGGACAGAAAATTTAACACGTGCGCACCGCATAGCCAATAACATACATGCAGGCATTGTTTGGATAAATTGTTGGTTATTGCGCGATTTGCGAACCCCTTTTGGCGGTGTAAAAGCAAGTGGAGTAGGGCGAGAGGGCGGTTTTGAAGCTTTAGACTTTTTTACAGAGCCAAAAAACGTGTGCATTAAATTATAACCTATTGATTATTATATATTTAATCAATATTTGAAAGTAAATAAATTGTTACAAAATCAATTGTTTTTATTCATACTTTTGTATAAAGTTTAAATACTTACATGAAGTTAAATATAAGATTTTTTGTTTCGTGGATTTTTTGCGCATTAATAATGTTTTTGTTATTTTATGCTTGGCACGGTATTTTTTTAAACGATTTTAAACGCATAAAATTCCCAATTACTTGGTTTATAATGTTTGCCGCTTTAACTTATTTAATTTTTGGTGCAGGTATATATTTATTATTTGAATCTCAAATAATGCTAAATATTAGAAACACATTAATGCGTGGTTTAACGTGTGGTGTTATAGCTGGTTTTTCGTTATTTATGATTGCTACAGTTGTAAATATTTCGTTAACAAGGCATTTAAGTATGCAGCATTTAATGGTTGATTGTTTGTGGCAAATAGCCGAACAAACGGTTGGTGCAATGGTTGTAGTAGTTTTAAAAGGCTTAATTCACGATCCGATCCCTCAACATTTATTAGATTAAAATTATTTTTTAATGTTTAAAACCACTACAAATAATATTGAAATTTCGGTGGAAACTCGTTATTTTTGGCAGCAAAGCATACCAAAAGAAAACCATTATTTTTTTGTTTATTTTATTACCATTGAAAATAAGGGTGATTTTGCAGTACAGCTTTTAAAACGTCATTGGGAAATTTTTGATAGTGGTGACCAAACCCGATTTGTAGATGGCGATGGCGTTGTTGGCGAAACACCAATTATTGACCCTAGTCAAAAATATACATATAACAGTGGTTGTAATCTAATTAGCGAAATTGGTTACATGAAAGGCTATTATGAAATGCAACAATTACTTACCAATAAAACATTTAAAGTTCAAATACCAAAATTTGATTTGGTGGTGCCGGGTAAGATGAATTAATTTACAGCCTTTAATTTACCGGTTACAGTTTCTACTACTTTTTTCTGCGCTTCAATTTCGGATTTCTTTTTAGTTTGTTCTTCTTCGTTTTTCTTTATGTCTTTTTCAGCGTCCTTAATTTTATCTTTGTATTTTTCTATATCCGACTTTAAATCTTTTTTATCTTTTTCTAAATCTTTTTCCTGGTCGGTTAATTTATCATATATTTTTTTTGACGATTTAGCTTGCTCATTTACTGCGCCTGAACTGGCTTCCACTACTTTTTTCTGAATCGCTATTTCTGCTTTCTTTTTTGTTAGTTCGCCGTCTTTTGCAATCACATCGGTTTCTGCACGCCCTATTTTGGATTTATAATCAATAATATCATTATTTAAATTTTTGTTATCTTTTTCTAAATCTTTTTGTTTGTCTTCGTGTTTTGCTAATAATTTTTCTGAATCTTTTACTGCTTCTTCTAAAGGTGCTTTGGTTTGTTTTACAGCAAAATCTTTTACTAGTTTTTCTATAAAATTATATTTCGATTTATCAGTACCCGATGTTAAATAAGTACCGCCTAAATCAACAGCTACCATCATTTTAACGGTTTTAGAGCTTTTATTTTCTTCAAATTTTGTGTAAATATCTACCGGGTTATTGCCCCACTCTTTTATAATTATATTATCGGCAAAAACTTCGTTATTGTCGTCTTTTACCTTCTCGTTTTTAAAATCTCGTAAAACTTTTTTCCATTCACTTAACACATCGTTTAAATTATTTTCTAAAATTGTAGTTGTGGCAGCATTTTGGGAGCCTGTACTAAACTTTTCGTTACTTTCTTTAACCGAAATAGATTGTGAAAACGTAGTAAAGGAAATTATAAGTGAAGAAATAATAAATATTTTTTTCATTTTTAAAATTTTAAATTGAATTATAAATATAACAATTTTAAAAAAATAGAACGCAGGTAATACGGATTTAATAGATTATTTATGATTTTTTATTATCTTGTTATAATCATAAACATCAGCCTTAATGCGTTGTATTAAAATTATTTAACTTCCCACTCTTTCCAATCCATTTCTTCGCCGTTTAAAATTTTTAAGTAACTATGGTAACGCTCTTCGTTTAATTCGCCGTCTTCTACAGCCTTTAAAACCGCGCATTTTGGCTCGTTAACATGCACACAATTGTTAAATTTACATTGGTTCATTAAAGCTCTAATCTCCGGAAAATAATGACCAACCTCTTCTTTTTTCATTTCTACCAAACCCAATTCTTTTATACCGGGGCTGTCAATAACATTTCCGCCAAAACTCAATGCGTGCAGCTCGGCAAAAGTAGTAGTGTGCATGCCTTTTAAATGAGCCGAAGAAATTTGTCCGGTTTTTATTGTTAAACCCGGTTCCAACGCGTTAATAAATGTACTTTTGCCAACGCCTGAATGCCCTGCTATTAATGTGGTTTTATCCTTAAAAACTTCTTTTAGGTCTAAAATATTTTGTGTGTTATAGCTGCTAACCGTAAAACTTTGGTAACCTGCTTTGGTGTAAATATCAATTACTTCCTTCTGATAGTTTAATAATTCGTCATTTAACAAATCGCTTTTATTAAAAATTAATTTGGCAGGAATTTGGTAGGCTTCGGCGGTTATTAAAAAACGATCAATAAAGCCTAAACTGGTGCGAGGTGCTACCAAGGTGACAATTAAAATAGCCTGGTCTAAATTACTGGCAATAATGTGTGCCTGTTTGCTTAAGTTTAACGATTTACGAATAATATAATTTTTTCGAGGATGAATTTTTATAATAGAAACTTCCTTTTCATTTTCAAATAGTACATCTACAATATCACCCACAGCAATGGGATTGGTAGTTTTACGTAATTCTAAACGTATTTTACCCTGTAATTTACAATTGTAAATTTTCCCTTCAATATTTACTAAATAATTGCTTCCGGTAGATTTGGTAACTAAACCCTGCATAAATTAAATTAACGTTAAATTTAGTAATAATAATGTTTATAAAATTTAACGTGATTTTTTTGTTTTAAGTAGTAATTTGGTAACCAATTATAAAAAATTAAAAATATGAAAGAAGTTTATATCGTTTCGGCTGTCCGTACCCCAATGGGTTCGTTTGGTGGTGCATTAGCCACAGTATCAGCTACACAATTAGGAGCTATTGCAATTAAAGGTGCTTTAGATAAAATTAAATTAGATGGTAAATTAGTAAACGAAGTGTTTATGGGTTCGGTGTTACAAGCTAATTTAGGTCAAGCGCCTGCTCGCCAAGCAGCTAAATTTGCAGGTTTGCCTGATAGTGTTAATTGTACTACTGTAAATAAAGTATGTGCTAGTGGTATGAAATCGATTGCATTAGCTGCACAAAGTATTATGTTGGGCGATAACGATGTAGTAATTGCCGGAGGTATGGAAAACATGAGTGCCGTTCCGTTTTATAGTGATGTAACACGTTGGGGTGCAAAATACGGCGATTCTAAATTAATTGATGGTTTAGCAAAAGATGGTTTAACAGATGTGTATGCCGGAACAGCTATGGGCAATTGCGCTGACATGTGTGCTAAAGAATATAAATTTAGCCGCGAAGACCAGGATGCTTTTGCTATTGAATCATACAAACGTAGTGCAACGGCGTGGAGCACAGGCAAATTTAAAGACGAAATTGTTGGTGTAACCGTAAAAACTAAAAAAGGCGATATAGAATTTATTGAAGATGAAGAATACAAAAGTGTAAACTTTGAAAAAATACCAACTTTAAAACCTGTATTTAGTAAAGAAGGTACAGTAACTGCAGCTAATGCCAGTAGTATGAATGATGGAGCCGCAGCATTAATTTTAATGAGTAAAGAAAAAGCAGAAAGTTTAGGTTTAAAACCATTAGCAAAAATAAAAGCTTATGCCGATGCTGAGCAAGCACCTGAGTGGTTTACAACTACACCAGCTATTGCAGTACCTATTGCTGTTAAAAAAGCAGGTTTAAATATGGATGATATTAATTATTTTGAATTAAACGAAGCCTTTAGTATTGTAGGTTTAGCCAATATGAAGATAATGAATTTAGATGCAAGCAAGGTTAACGTTAACGGAGGTGCTGTATCATTAGGCCATCCATTGGGCTGTAGCGGTGCACGTATAATTGTTACATTAATAAATGTATTAAAACAAAACAATGCAAAATACGGTGCTGCGGGTATTTGTAATGGTGGTGGCGGTGCCAGTGCTATGGTTATTGAGAATATGTAAATCTTAAAATTTTATTTTTAAAAGCACTTTGATAAACTCAAAGTGCTTTTTTTGTTGCCTCATTCCATCTTAGTAAAGGTCATTAGGGGATTAGACTTGTCATGTAGGTATGGACGAGATTTCTATATGCCAATAATTTTCTATAATTTTATGCTACACTAGATTGAAAATACAGTGTAATATGTATAATCATGAAACTATACTATTAAGACTTCCACAAATTAAACTATTTGAAAGAAACTGTAATCAAAAAATAACCTTAAAAGCAACCTTCCCTAATTATCAATATTTTATTTCTACTTTTATGATATGTTTCTCTTACTCTTTAAAGAAAGTTTATTATTTGCCTGGCAATCGCTGGTAGTAAATAAATTACGTTCGTTTTTAAGTTTGTTGGGAATTACCATTGGCATTTTTGCCATTATTTTAGTGTTTACAATTGTTGATGGCTTAGAAAATAATATCAGAGGTAGTATTCAAACGTTGGGTAACAACGTGGTATATGTTCAAAAATGGCCTTGGACGTTTGGACCTGATTACCCTTGGTGGAAATATATTAATCGCCCTACGCCTCAGTACTATGAATTAGATGAGTTACAAAAACGTTGTAAAAGCACACAGGCTATTGCTTACCGCATGGGTGCCCGTAAAACGGTTAAATACAAAAGTAACAGCATTCAAAATGCAGTAGTAGCAGGTATTTCGCATGATTTTTATAAAATAAAAAATTTTGATGTAAGCAACGGGCGTTATTTTACACAAACTGAAACCGATGCAGGTTACCATGTTTGCCTTATTGGAGACGCCATTGCCAAAGGGTTATTCCCCAATGAAGACCCTATGGGTAAACAAATAAAAATATCCGGAAATAAAACTACCATAATTGGAATTATTAAAAAAGAGGGTGAAAGTTTATTAGGTATTAGTTTCGATTATCAAATCATAACGCCCTTTAACTTTGCACGCTATATGATGGATACTAAAAGTGAAAACGCCGATCCTATTATTTATTGTAAAGCAAAACCAAATGTTAGTAATGCCGAAATGATGGATGAACTTACGGGTTTATTACGCGGTATTCGTAAATTAAAACCCATGGCAGAACCTAATTTTGCATTAAACGAAACAAGTTTACTAAGCAAGGGTTTTGACAGTTTATTTGATATTATTGGTATGGCAGGTTGGATAATAGGCGGCTTTAGTATTTTGGTGGGCGGTTTTGGTATAGCTAATATTATGTTTGTAAGTGTTCGAGAACGAACAAATTTAATTGGCATACAAAAAAGTTTGGGAGCTAAAAATTTATTTATTTTAATTCAGTTTTTAAGCGAGAGTGTATTATTAAGTACTGTTGGCGGTTTTTTTGGCTTATTAATTACCTATATAATTACGTTTTTAGGAAAAGATGCTATTGATATGGATATAAGTTTAACGGGCACTAATATTATTTTAGGTTTTACAATTTCTATTTTAATTGGAATTATCAGTGGTTTTATTCCGGCATATAACGCTAGTCAGTTAGATCCTGTTGAAGCAATTAGAAGTAATTAAACTTTACTATATTTACATAATCATAGCACTGTAGAGGATTAGACATAGTGACATTTGGACATTTAAAACACTTTGAATGCTAATTAAATTTTTTAGCAAACTTCCCAAATATGTAAAATTTATTGGTAGTGTATTTATATTACAACTAATCATTTTCTTTTTTTACAGGGTAATTCATTCTGTTTATAATTATAATCATTTTGTACAATTTAAAAAATTAGAATTACTTCATGCATTTGCAATTGGTTTACAATTTGACATTTCAATTATTTCATACTTATCCGTTCTTCTACTAATAGCAGTTAGTATGTTTTCGGTTTTTAAATTAAAACTTGTATTTCAAATTACCTATACCATTTTTATTGGTTGCGCTATTTTAGCTCAACTCGTTTTTGCCGCTAGCATACCCTATTATTATCAGTTTGGGAGCCATTTAAATGAACAAATGTTTTTATGGAAAGAAGAAAAAATATACATGTTAGGTTTAATGATTGGCAGTTTTAATTATTGGGGTTTTATAATTCCATTTATAATAAGCATGTATTTAACATTAAAATTCTGTAATAAAAGCGCAAAGGTTTATTTATATTCTTTGGAGTCAAATAGCTCAAAAAATAAAATCTTTGGTTTTTTAATTATAATTTTATTTCTTTTATTACTTGGTATCCGAGGTCGTGTTGCATTTAAGACGCCACTGCACGAGGGAATATCTATTATATCTCAAAGTAGTTATATAAATAGTATTGCTTTAAATCCAAATTTCACATTTTGGAAAAGTAGTTTTTTTAACAGAGAAGAATTTTATGCGCCACCACAAAACATTAACTCATTAATTAAACAGGCACAAACGCAGTTCGGATTTACAGATAATTCTTTACAATTTAAAAGAGTTATTACACCTGTGGGTAGTCCTACTAGCAAAAATGTAGTAATAGTAATCATGGAAAGCATGTGCTTATTTAAAATGGGATATTACAATGGCGAAAAAACATATCCATTGTTTGACAGTATTGTAAAAGAATCTATTTTTTTTGATCATTTTTTTTCATCAGGTATTCATACATTTAATGGTATATTTTCAAGCCTTTCAGGCTTTCCATCTGTATTTGCCGAACAACCTTTAAAATCTTATACTAAAAAATCGTTTAATGGCCTGGGCAAAATTTTAAAGCAAAACGGCTATTACACATCGTTTTATACAACACACGACAAGCATTTTGATAATATGTCTGGTTTTTTAAAATTAAATTCGTTTGATGATGTTTTTGGCGACGAAACATATTCGTCTTCAAAAATGATAAATAATTTAGGTGTTCCCGATCATGTATTATTTGATGAGTTTATAAAGCAAACAAGTAATAGAAAAAATACAAAACCTTTTTTTGCTGTATTACTTACATCTTCTGATCATGGCCCATGGGATGTGCCGAAGGATATTGAATTTAAACCAAATTCTTCTAAAAAAGAAAATGCAGCGGCACAGTACGCAGATTGGGCGGCGTTTAATTTTTTACAAAAAGCAAAAAAACAGAATTGGTACGAAAATACAATTTTTGTGTTTGTAGGAGATCATGGATTGTCTATGGGTCATACGTATCAAATGCCAATTAGTTACCATCACATTCCCTTCGTAATTCATTGCCCTCAATTATTAAAAAGCGATACCATCTCTAAAATAGGCTACCAGCCAGATATTCCCGCAACTTTACTTGGTATGTTAAATATAAGTTACACTGATGACACTTTTGGCATTAATTTGTTGAGTGATAAAAATCATTCGTATGTTTTTTTTACAGCCGATGATAAGTTTGGTTGTGTTACCAAAACAGGCTATTATTATTTTCATTTAAAAAAAACCAATTCTGATTACTTATATAAATACAGCCATTTAGAAAGTGAAAATTTGTACAATAAAAATAAAATATTTACAGATAGTTTAAAACAACAGATGAATGCCACATTTGAAAGCGCTAGGTATTTTATACATCAAAATTATTACAGAAAGTAAACCTTAATTATTATATTTACAAAACACAACAAAAAAATTATGGCTTACAACTTATTAAAAGGAAAACGCGGCATTATTACCGGTGCTTTAGATGAAAATTCAATTGCTTGGAAAGTAGCGTTACGCGCGCACGAAGAAGGCGCTACATTTGTATTAACCAACGCACCCATTGCTATGCGCATGGGCGAAATAAATAAATTGGCGGAACAAACCAATTCTAAAATTATTCCTGCAGACGCTACAAGTGTTCCTGATATTGAAAAACTGTATACAGAGTCTATGGCACACTTAGGCGGTAAAATTGATTTTGTGTTGCACAGTATTGGAATGAGCGTAAACATTCGTAAAAATGTACCTTACACGGAATTAAACTATGAGTATTATAATAAAGGTATTGATGTTTCTGCTTTATCGTTTCATAAAATGTTGGCCGTAGCGCATAAATTAGATGCCATTAACGAATGGGGGAGTGTAGTAGCTCTTAGTTATATTGCAGCGCAACGTGCTTACCCGTTTTATACCGATATGTCTGATATTAAAGCCATGTTAGAAAGCATGGCTCGTACATTTGGTTACCATTATGGTAAACAAAAAAATGTGCGTATAAATACCATTTCGCAATCGCCAACCCGCACTACAGCAGGTAGTGGTATTAAAGGTTTTAACGACTTTTTTGATTTTGCAAACATGCAATCGCCCTTAGGCAATGCAAGCGCTGAAGATTGTGCTAACTATTGCGTTACTCTATTTAGTGATTTAACCAGAATGGTAACTATGCAAAATTTATTGCACGATGGCGGTTATTCTTCAACTGGGGTAAGTCAGGAGCAATTGGATGCGCTAATAAAATAATTTAAATATAAAAAACGCAAGATGATTTATCTCGCGTTTTTTATTAATAATTATGTTTTTATTTTATTCTACAGTAACACTCTTCGCTAAATTCCTAGGCTGGTCTACATTACAACCGCGCATTACAGCAATGTGATATGATAGTAATTGCAAAGGAATAACAGAAATTATTGGTACTAATAATTCGTCCGTTTCCGGAATTTCAACATAATAATCTGCTACCTTTTTTACTTCTTTATCGCCCGAAGTTACAACGGCAATAATTTGACCTTTGCGTGCTTTTACTTCTTGAATATTACTTACTACTTTTTCGTAATTAGCACCTTTAGTAGCTATTACAAACACCGGCATTGCCTCGTCAATTAGGGCAATGGGGCCGTGTTTCATTTCAGCAGCAGGATAGCCCTCGGCGTGTATGTAACTAATTTCTTTTAATTTTAATGCGCCTTCTAACGCTACCGGAAACGATACCCCACGCCCTAAATACAAGGCATTGGTACTATCTTTGTAGGTATAAGCAATTTCTTTTATTTTATCGTTAAGTTTTAAAACCTCTTCTATTTTTGTTGGAAGTGCTTCAACTTCATATAAAAATTGGCGGAAACGGCTTTCGGATAAAGTACCGCGCGCTTGCGCCACTTCTAATGCCATTAGGGTAAGTACTGTAATTTGTGCTGTAAAGGCTTTGGTTGATGCTACCCCAATTTCGGGCCCTGCATGTGTGTAGCTACCACCTTTAGTTGCACGGGCAATAGATGAGCCAACAACATTACACACACCTAAAACGGTTGCTCCTTTTGATTTTGCTAATTCTACCGCGGCAAGTGTATCAGCTGTTTCGCCACTTTGCGATATGGCAATTACTATATCATCAGAGTAAATAATGGGATTACGGTATCTAAATTCCGACGCGTACTCAACTTCAACAGGTACACGTGCTAATTCTTCAAAAATATATTCGGCTACTAAACAAGCGTGCCAACTTGTGCCACAAGCAACAAAAATAATGCGTTTGGCTTTTTCAAATTTCTTTTTATGTTCATCAATGCCGCCCAACGTAATTTCTCCTTTGTTAGCATTTAAACGTCCACGCATGCTATCTAAAACAGAGCGAGGTTGTTCATAAATTTCCTTAAGCATAAAGTGCGGATAACCGCCTTTTTCAATGGATTCAAGTTCTAACGTTAACTCTTGAATAAACGGTGTAATTTCTTTATCTTTTAAATTACGAATTTTTAATTCTTCCCCCCTGCGAAGCGAAGCTACTTGCTCATCTTCTAAATACACTACATTTTTTGTGTATTCAATAATTGGCGATGCATCTGAGGCTATAAAAAAATCATCATCACCAATGCCAATTACCATCGGGCTGCCTTTTTTGGCGGCAACTAAAACATCCGGATCGTTTTTATCTAAAACCACAATGGCGTAAGCGCCAATTACCTGTTTTAACGCGGTTTGTACGGCAACGCTTAGTTTGCATTTTTCGTGCAATTGCACTTCTTCAATTAAATGTATTAAAATTTCAGTATCGGTTTGAGATAAAAATTTATGTCCGCGTTTTGTTAAGCCTTCTTTAATGGAATTATAGTTTTCGATAATACCATTGTGAATCATTACCAAATTTTGACTTTGCGAATAATGCGGATGTGAGTTTACATCGTTTGGTTCGCCGTGGGTAGCCCAACGTGTATGACCAATGCCAATATTTCCACTAACGTCTTGCGACTTTGCAAAATCTAATAAATCGCTAACTTTTCCCTTTTTTTTATAAACGTTTAAATCGCCTTTTTTGTTAATCATAGCAACGCCCGCACTGTCGTAACCGCGGTATTCTAAACGTTGCAACCCTTTCATTAAAATGGGGTAAGCCTCTCGGTTACCAATGTATCCTACAATTCCACACATAATTTTAAAATAAATTAATCATTAAATATACGAAATTTATATGAATTTGGAGGTGTTTTGACACGAATTTTCACGAATATATTCTTTAACCTACAATGTTTACCCATATTAAGCTTGAAAAACCTTGAAGGTTTAGAATGAATGTTATAAATTATCTTCTTTACTATTTTTCAAGTTGAACTATATTTAATAGTATTGTTTACAATTAATTATGTCCAAAAACAATTGCTTGCCCAGTCGCATTTACAGAAAGGGCAAGAAGATCTTTTTGAAATCTGTCAATCGATGCGGGTTCAACGTTCATTTCGAGGGTAATTTTATCTTTCTCTTCGGGTCGGTAATCAGTTGAAACATTTTCTTCCAAATTAATGTGTACACCGATATGGCCTGCAACGTCGAGGCAATAAAATTTCATGGAGAAGTAAGCATAATTATCCCGTTGCCCAACCTCGTAAAATAAAACTTCATTGTTTTTAGGATAACCTTTTAAAGAGTTGGCAAACTGAGTTAAAGTTTCGGAAGTTTTATAAACCGAAGTTATTCCAGAATAACGTCCATTAGATGATTTTACTTCTAACTCAAACATATCATCGTCTTTCCAAATAATTTTAAGGTCTAAAAACGAATTAGAATTATTAGTCATGTTAAAAAAGTATTATTTACTTTGATGTTGCCATTGTGTATCTAATTGTAATAATATCCTTCAAAAAACCATCTACCCAATCATCTGCAAAAAATTAATTTCTTTACCGGTTAAAAAACGGTGTTTGCTGCGGGGTAAATCTTTTTTGGTTAATCCGGCAAAAACAACACGGTCTAGTTTTTCTACTTCATAACCTAAATGTTCAAAAATACGGCGTACAATACGGTTTTTACCGCTGTGTATTTCAATGCCCACATCTTTTTTACCTTCGCCAACAAAGGCTAAATCATCGGCTTTTACTAATCCGTCTTCTAATTTAATACCCTCGGTAATGGCAGTAAAATCGGCTGGTTTTAAACCTTTGTTCAACGTAACGTGATACACTTTTTTTACATTGTGTTTAGGGTGCGTTAATTTATCGGTTAATTCGCCATCGTTTGTAAATAACAATAAACCTGTAGTATTTCTATCTAATCTGCCAACAGGGTAAAGGCGTTCTTTACAAGCGCCTGCAATCAGTTCCATAACAGTGTGACGCTCCTGCGGATCGTCGGTAGTTGTTATATAATCTTTAGGTTTGTTTAATAATAAATATACTTTGCGTTCGCTTTTTATTTTAGAATCGCCATAAGTTACAGTATCACCAGGCTTTACTTTGTAACCCATTTCGGTAATAGGCACGCCGTTTACTTTTACTACACCGCTTGCAATAAGGGTATCTGCATCTCGGCGAGAAGCAATGCCGGCATTTGATAAATATTTATTTAAGCGAATTAAACCGTCTTTATTTTCCGCATTACGTTTTGTTGAAGAATTAGATTTTGTAAACGAATTTTCATCGTCTGTTTTTTTAAACGTTTTGGTAAAGGCTTTTCCATCGGTAAAATCATCGAATTTTACGCGTTTATTTTGTTCTAATAGCTCATCGCCGTGGGGTTTATGTTTGCGTTGAGGTTTACTACTATCCTTTGCAAATGGTTTTTTGCTGAAGGGTTTTTTATCTCCAAAGTCTTTTTTAAATGGCTTTTTATCATCGCCCTCAAACGATTTTTTGTAAGGCTTGTCAAATGATTTTTTTTCATCTGAATCATAATTTTTTCGAGGTTTGTCGGCAAAGTCTTTTTTAAAGGGTTTTTTATCATCCGCTTCAAACGATTTTTTGTAAGGCTTGTCAAATGATTTTTTTTCATCTGAGTCATAATTTTTTCGAGGTTTGTCGGTAAAGTCTTTTTTAAAGGGTTTTTTATCATCCGCTTCAAACGATTTTTTGTAGGGCTTGTCAACTAATTTTTTATCATCAGAACCAAAAGTACGACGGGGCTTATCGCCAAAGTCCTTTTTAAACGGTTTTTTATCATCGCTGCCGTACGTTTTTTTATATGGACGATCATGCGTTTTTTTATCATCGGAGCCAAAACTTCGGCGTGGTTTATCGGCAAAAGTTTTTGGGTTTGTAGAACGAAAATCTTTATTTTTAGTAAAAGAGCGTTTTGCTTTATAGCTTTTTTTAGAAGGGTCAGTTTCGTCGGTAGCTGTATTTTCGCCTTTTGTAAAAGGTTTACGAGTTTTACGGTCGGTTTTTGGTTTAAACGAGCTTTTATCGTTTGATGATTTGTTAAATTTTGGCATATACAAATATAGGGAAGTTAAAATTTATTTTGTTTTTTTTTTGAAAACAGAAAAAACTGTTTTAAATAAGTCTTTTTCCAACTTTTATTGGATAAGGGCAATACGAATGTATAGAGGCAGACGGTGTGTTAGGAGTAAAAATCAAGACTTCATAAACTGTAGCTAAAGTTTAATTTACATTAAAGCTTGATGGTTAAGCGCTTTGCGAGAATCAAAAATCATTTGCTACACAAGCGAAACGCTTTTTAACGAAAAGCCCACGCGCCGGCTGGCTACTTCATTTCATTTCGTTCCTACGCTAAATTTTATGAGGTCGTAAGTAGTTGTGTTTTATTGTACCTTGGGATAAAAAGCCCCTTCTATATGTTTTACAACAGGGTTGTTATTAATTATTAAAATGGAAATTATATCAAACCTACATTCCAAATCTATATTTTTTTCGACTAAATAATTATGAGCCGCACGTATTAAAAATTGTTGTTTTTGTTTACTCACAAAGCTTTCCGGTTCGCCATAAGCATTGCCGCTTCTAGCTTTTACTTCAACAATTACAATTGTGTTATTTTTTTTTCCAATAATATCAATTTCGTATTTTTTAAAACGCCAATTAGTTTCTATAATTGTATACCCATTATTTTTTAAATGGGTTTTGGCAATGCCTTCGCCAAGTTTTCCTAAATTTTGTAAATTATTTAGCATTAATGTTTGTAGCTTTTATTAAAATACATAAATTAGTAATCTTAAAATTAAGAATTTAAAAACACATGAAAAAATTATTAATAGCATCAGCATTATTTTGTTCGGGCATAATTGCTTACGCACAAAATTTTAATGGCAGTATTGAATTTAAGTATTCAACTCAAAAAGATACTACTACAAACATTTATTTAGTAAAAGATAAATTAGTTAAGTTAGACCAATATGGTAAAAAATCAGGTGCTATTGAAGGCAGTTTTATTTTTGATATTGCAGGTAACAGTATAAAGTTTGTAAACCCTAAACGTAAAGTATGGGGCAATCATAAAAGCGAAACACCGCCAATTGTTAAAGGTATATGTGCAGTAACTAAAGGAGGTTCTAAAAAAATTCAAGGAATTAATTGTACAGAATATGTTGTAAAAAATACCGAAGAAAATACAGTAATTAGTTACTGGGTAGCTACAGATAAATTTACGTTTTTTTTACCTGTTTTAAAAATGTGGAATAGAAAAGATAAACAAAGCATTTATTTTGGAAAAATTGATGGATTGCCGGAAGGCAGTATGCCATTAATGAGTGAAGAAAAGCTTATTAAGGAAAATAAAATTGTTACAAAATTAGAAGTTGTAAAAATTGGAAAAACTATTCCAACAGATGCAAGTTTAGAGGTGCCGGCAGGCTATAATAAGTTTGATCAATAATTATAAAACTAATTTAAATAAAAAAACCGCTAAAAATTAGCGGTTTTTTTATTTAATATAAAAGTAAAAAACTACACCGTCATAATTTCTTTTTCTTTCTGTTCAATATGTTTTTCAACTTTTAGAACATGCGTATCGGTTAATGTTTGAATTTTAGTTTCTCCATCTTTTGCTGAGTCTTCGGGCAAACCGTCTTTTTGTAATTTTTTAATTTGCTCCATAGAGTCTTTTCGTAAATTACGAATTGCAATTTTTGCATCTTCGCCTAAACTTTTTGCAGCTTTAGTAAGGTCTTTACGGCGCTCTTCAGTTAGAGGTGGAACAACAATACGTATAATTATACCATCGTTTTGAGGGTTAAAGCCTAAGTTTGCACTTTGTATGGCTTTTTCAATAGGGGTAAGCATGCTTTTTTCCCAAGGTTGTATAATAAGTGTACGGGCATCTTGTGTGTTTATACTTGCGGTATTGCTAAGCGTTACTTTGCTACCGTAGTAGTCTACCATTACGTTTTCAAGCATTACGGGGTTCGCTTTTCCAGCCCTCACTTTTTGTAATTCTAGTTCTAAATGTGCAATTGCCTTTTCCATTAAGGTTTTGGCATTATCTAATACAGTTTTAATATCACTCATAATGGTTATTTTGATTACAAAAGTATCAATTTAGCCAATAATTACACTAAAAAAATAATTAACTGTATATCAGAGAGTTATAATTATTATTATTTATTTTGTTTAACAAAAACTTTTATTCGTTAAACAAAACGTATATTTGTTTAAGATTTCAATTAAAACATTAAACAAAATGACAGTAATAGAATTTAACACCCGCATTTTAACCGAAAAAAGTTCATTAAAGAATTTCGCATTAAGCCTTACTCACAATATTGATGATGCCTTAGACTTAATGCAAGATACTTATGTAAAAGCCATAACCTATCGCGAAAAATTTCAAGATAATACCAATCTTAAGGCTTGGTTATTTACCATTATGAAAAATACGTTTATTAATGCTTATAGACGAAATGTAAAAACAAAACAACTAATTAGTAAGGGCGATGATATTGCAATGAACCGTGCGTTTAAACAAAATAGTTACAACCATAGTGATAGCAGAATTAATGCAAAAGAAATAATTAAAGAAATTGAATTACTAAACGATGATTATAAAGTGCCATTTACACGTTATTACAATGGTTACAAATACGAAGAAATTGCTCAGGAACTTCACTTACCCTTAGGTACTGTAAAAAGCAGAATTTTTTTAGCACGAAAAATTTTAATGAAATCACTTAGTCATCTTCGGAACTAACATGTGAGCATATAAATTTAATCTAATTTTAAACTACCACCACCAATTATTACGCCGTCGCATGCAATTTCAATAATGTAATTTCCAGGAATAAACTCACCTTGCCCTTCGCAATAAGTAACGCCGGTAATTTCGGTATTAGCATAATTCAACGTTTCTTTTCCTGCAAAATAACCGCTACTTTTGTTAAATGTAAAACGGTATCCATCGTCATAACCTTTTGCCATTTCTTTACCGTCGGGTGTCATAATACGAATATAAACTGTTTTTTCGCCAGCCTTTGCAATTTTATTTTCGCCCAAACTAAAACTTACCTTTATTTTTTCGGTTTTGCGGGCTTTACTTGTTTCCGATTCTTTTTTGCCACCACGTTTAAATAACACGGCTTTTGCACTTACATTAAAACAGGTTAAAATACTTCCTTTAGCAATGGTAGTTTTTAATTCTTCTTTTTCTTTTACTAAAGTATTTCCTTTTTCTTTTTCTTCATCCAATTGTTTTAAAACGGTTTTCTTTTCGGCAACTAATGTTTTGTTTAACGTGTTTAACGAATCAATAGTATGTACATAACCCACCATAATGGCGCGAAGGGTTTCGGTTTCTTTTTTTAATTTTCCAATTATGTAGGCATCGCCTTTGTGTTTTTCAGCTTCTTTTATCAATTCTTCAATACGCGCTTTTTTCTCTTCAATATCTTGTTGTATTGCTTTGTTGTTGGTTTTTAAACCTTCGAAGTCATTCTTTAAAAGCATTAAATCGCTCTTAACATTATCGCGCTCAACAATAATTTTTTCGGTAACTATTTTTTGTTCAACAATTTCAGTTTTTTTATTTAAGAGCAACCAAATAGTAAAACCATTTGTAATCATAAGTGTGCCAATTACAAACCATAAAATTAGTCCGCCTCTTTTTTTCTTTTTTTCTTTTTCTTCAATCATATAATACAAAAATACGACGTAAAAATTGTATTTTTAAACTAATTTATGGCACTTATTAACGATTTTATGTCATTAATTTACCCACGGCATTGCGAGGCCTGTGGTGCAACCCTATTAAAACACGAGGAATTTATTTGCAATTTATGTTTGGTAAGCTTGCCAAAAAGCAATTATCATAAAAATTTAAATAATGAATTAAGCTATGTTTTTGGCGGAAGAATTCCTTTACAAAACGCGTTGTGTTTTTATGTATTTGAAAAAAGTGGCAGAGTGCAACAATTATTACACGCCATAAAATATCAAAACCAAAAAGAGTTAGCAGAATTTATTGGAAAATTATATGCCAAAGATTTAATGCAGGATGAGGTTTTAAAAAATGTAGATTTTATTTTACCAATACCTTTGCATGCTAAAAAACTTAAACAACGTGGCTATAACCAAAGTGAGTGGTTTGCAAAAGGCATTGCAACTGAATTAAATTTAAAATTAGATAGTAAATTATTAAAAAAAGTAAATTCTACATCTACCCAAACTAACAAAAAAAAGTTTGAGCGTTGGGAAAATGTAGAAGGCGTTTTTGAACTTCAAAATCCCAACTCATTAACAAACAAACATGTTTTAATTATTGATGATGTAATTACAACAGGCGCCACCATTGAAGCCGCTTGGCAAGCACTAAAAGATGTGGAGGGAATTAAAGTTTCGGTGTTGAGTATTGCGTTTGCAGTTAAAAACTAAACCTTATTCTGCGTAAAACTTGCGCCTGTATATTCTCTATTCATACGGGCAATGTTTTCTAAGCTGATGCCTTTTGGGCATTCGGCTTCACAAGCGCCAGTATTGGTGCAATTACCAAAACCTTCTTCGTCCATTTGTTTTACCATATTTAAAACACGGTCTTGTTTTTCAATTTGTCCTTGTGGTAATAATGCTAATTGGCTTACTTTTGCACTTACAAATAGCATAGCACTGCTGTTTTTACAAGCGGCTACACAAGCCCCACAACCAATGCAGGCGGCAGACATAAATGCCGTATCGGCTTCATCTTTTGGAATTAAAATATTATTCGCATCTTTTACGTTACCTGTGTTTACGCTTACAAAACCACCAGCAGCAATTATTCTATCGAAGCTACTTCTGTCAACTGCTAAGTCTTTAATTACAGGGAAAGCTGCACTGCGCCAAGGTTCTACAACAATGGTATCACCATCTTTAAAACTACGCATATGTAATTGGCAAGTTGTTATGCCTTGTTTTGGCCCATGCGGACGACCATTAATATACATGCTACACATACCGCAAATTCCTTCACGACAATCGTGATCAAATGCAATGGGCTCTTTATTTGTGCTGATTAGTTGTTCGTTTACAACATCAAACATTTCTAAAAAACTCATGTCGGGGCTAATGCCTTTTGCATCGTAAGTTTCAAATTTACCTTTGGTATCTTTGTTTTTTTGTTTCCAGACCTTTAGGGTCAAATTCATATTTCCGTTTGCGCTCATAATTTTATAATTATATAGGTTCTGAATGTTTTTTTGTGTTTTTAATTATTGGTGTACTTTTTAGTAAGGATTTTAATTTTATGTAATTTTTATTTTGTCTAAATTCTGGAATGCCTTGTCCACATACAATTCTTGCTTGATATTCATAATTTAAATAGTGGTTTTTAAAAACATTGAAGCTCGTTATTATTTGATTTATTGCTTTGGCTATGTCTGAGCCTTTAAGTTCAATAAAGTAAAGTTTATTTTTATCTTTAAAATGCATTAAGTAGTCACAGCGTTCTGTTGTAATATCTGATTTTAGATAAATGCATTGGTCTACTTTAATTACTTCTCCTTTTAAACCATTAGCATTATCTAATTCAAAAGCTTTCCCTTTTTCACTAACAGTAAACTTAGAGCGGGAATCAGAGATTATTGTACAATTATTTATTTTATTTATCAATGTTGTATTCAATATTTAAAAGTGCATCAAACTCTTCATTTATTTTTCTCGAAATCTCATCAATCCTTTCAGCTCTTATTTGATTAATTTCATAATCCATTAAATCTTCTGCCTCGCCTTTCTCGTTTAATAAATAAGCTGAAACTTCTTTAGAGTTAACCCAGTATTTTTTGTCGATTATTTTATTCGTTTCCTCACTATTTGTTTGCCCAATTTTATATGCGTATAATAAGTTATTTAATGATGTTAAAATATATGGACTATGGGTGGTTAAAAATAGAATATCATCAAGCGGATAGATTCTTTCAACTATATAATTAATTAAATCTTTTTGAGTTGTTGGAAATAAACTTAACTCAGGCTCTTCAATAATAAAATACCCTTTTGCAAAACCTGTTGGGGCAAATTGCTGAGTAAATAAAATAATTGGAAGTATATTTTGAAAACCAGTTGCAGATTCAGATAAAGATAACTCTTTTTCATTTTTTGACAAAATCTCTTTATTATTTTTAAACGTGTATTTTAGCTCTAAAAAAGGGATATCAAAACTATTAAAATGATTTCTAACACTGTAATAATTATTTGAAAATCTTTTTAAATAGCTATTTGCGGTACCATCAAGAGCGTCATTAGGATTAGTCATTATTTTAACTCTTTCTGCAGGAACATACCAAGATTGACCCGTTAGCGACTGAATTTTTTCAACTGTGTTTTGTAAAAGTAATTGTTTTGAATTTGGATCTGAGTTTTCAGACAGCATTTCACGTTTATATAATTCAACAAATCCCAATAGCTCAGTTGAGTATTTAGTCTCAAATCCTTTTTTAAATGTATATTTTACAGTAAAGTTTTCAGATATAAAGTCTATTTCTGTGTTTTCTTGAGAGAAATTATTTAGATAAAATAAATTAAATGAATTGTATAAATCAGGATAAACAATAAAAGATGCATCTTTGAAAATAGCTAATAATTTTGCCACCGTACTTTTTCCCGTACCTTGATTTCCAATCAGCACATTAATTTTCCTAACAGGAATATCAATATGTTTAATTGGACCAAAATTTTTAATTATTAAACGTTCTTCTTTCAATTGTTTTTTCTATTAACTACCTATGCATAATTCCTCTGAGCCAACTTAATATTCTCAAATTTTAATTCTTCTTTGTGTAATTCAAATTGGCTGTCGCTTTTGTATTCCCAAGCCGCTACGTAAGCAAAATTATCATCGTCGCGTAAGGCTTCTCCCTCGGCGGTTTGATATTCTTCTCTAAAATGTCCGCCACAACTTTCGTTACGGTTTAAAGCATCAATACACATTAATTCGCCCAGCTCAATAAAATCGGCTACTCTACCTGCTTTTTCTAATTCAGGATTAAATTCATTATTAGTTCCGGGTACTATAACATCGCTCCAAAATTCTTTTTTCAATTTTTGTATTTCAGCTATTGCCCATTCTAAACCTTCTTTATTACGTGCCATACCGCATTTTTCCCACATAATTTTACCTAAGCGCTTATGGAAAAAGTCAACCGTTTTTGTGCCTTTAATTGCAAATAATCTATCTATGCGGTCTTGCACATCTTTTTCTGCTTTTACAAATGCGTCGTTATCGGTTGGTATTGCTTTGGTACGAATTTCTTCCGATAAATAATCGCCAATAGTGTATGGTATTACAAAGTAACCATCTGCCAAACCTTGCATTAAAGCACTTGCACCTAAGCGGTTGGCGCCATGGTCGCTAAAGTTAGCTTCGCCTAAGGCAAATAAACCCGGTACAGTAGTCATTAAATTATAATCTACCCAAATGCCACCCATTGTGTAGTGTACGGCAGGGTAAATACGCATTGGCATTTCGTAAGGATTTTCGTCGGTAATTTGTTTATACATATCAAATAGGTTACCGTATTTTTCTTTTACAACTTCTTTACCCAAACGCATAATTTCGTCTTTGCTTGGGTTGTGAAGATTTAATTTTGTAGCTTCAATTTTTCCGTAACGCTCGGTATTAAAGGCAAAGTCTAAGTACACTGCTAGTTTACTAGTTCCAACACCGTAACCGGCATCGCAACGCTCTTTAGCAGCACGACTTGCCACATCGCGTGGCACTAAATTTCCAAAAGCAGGGTAACGGCGTTCTAAAAAATAATCGCGCTCGTCTTCAGGTATATCAATGGCCTTGCGTTTATCGTCTTTTGCTTTTGGTACCCAAATACGTCCATCGTTTCTTAACGATTCGCTCATTAAGGTTAGTTTAGATTGATGGTCGCCACTTACCGGAATACACGTTGGGTGAATTTGAGTAAAGCAAGGGTTTCCAAAAAAAGCGCCTTTTTTATGTGCTTTCCAAGCTGCGGTAACATTGCAACCCATAGCGTTTGTACTTAAATAAAACACGTTGCCATAGCCGCCGGTGCATAATAAAACAGCGTGTCCAAAATGGCGTTCTAATTTTCCGGTAACAGAATCGCGTGCAATAATACCTCGCGCTTTACCATCTATTGTAACAACATCTAACATTTCGTGGCGTGTACACATAGTAACAGCACCCATACCAATTTGGCGTTGTAAGGCACTATATGCACCTAACAATAATTGTTGTCCGGTTTGCCCGGCAGCGTAAAAGGTACGTTGTACTTGTGTTCCACCAAAACTACGATTACTCAATGTTCCACCATATTCACGGGCAAAAGGTACACCTTGTGCTACGCATTGGTCTATAATACCGCTACTTACTTCTGCAAGGCGATGTACATTGGCTTCACGGGCACGGTAATCGCCGCCTTTTATAGTATCGTAAAATAAACGGTAAACGCTATCGCCATCGTTTTGATAATTTTTTGCAGCGTTAATTCCACCTTGTGCTGCAATACTGTGAGCACGGCGTGGCGAATCTTGATAACAAAATACTTTTACTTTGTAGCCCATTTCGGCTAACGAAGCTGCCGCGGAAGAACCTGCTAAGCCAGAGCCTACAACAATAATTTCTAAGCTGCGTTTGTTTGAAGGATTAACTAAATGAACTGTAGAACGGTATTTTGTCCATTTGTTTTCTAAAGTACCTTCTGGGATTTTGGAGTTGAGTTTTGATGATGAAGCCATTTCTATTTACGATTACGAAGTTAGATTTACGAATTGGATTTAAGATTTTTGCGACCAAATAAAAATAGTAATTGGCATAGCGGCAAACAGTAAGCAAACAATTACTGAAAACCAAATACCTATTTTTTTAATTAGAGGCGTGTATTTTTTGTGATTAATTCCTAAAGTTTGAAAAGCGGATTGAAAGCCGTGTAAAATGTGGAAAAGCAAGCTACCTACACCCAATACGTAAATTAAAACCACCCACCAGTGCGAAAAAACTTCCTTCATTTCTTCGTAGGTGTTGTGTTCTTTATGAGAGAATACTGCTACTTTGGTATCAATCCAAAAATGAGATAAATGCACCACTAAAAAAATTAATAGTAACGAGCCTAAAATACCCATGCTGCGGCTGTACCATTTGCTATTGGCAGCGCCATCAACTTTAGCATAACCTACAGGGCGTGCCTTGCGATTTTCTAATGTAAGCGTTAAAGCTTGGAAAACATGTAATAATAAGCCAGCCATTAAACCAATTTCTAAAATTCTAATTACAGGATTATGTGCCATAAAGTTTGCAGCTGAATTAAAAGTGGCACCATTATCGTTAAAAAATATAGCACTGTTTATACTGACGTGTATAACTAAAAATGACACAAGGAATAAACCTGTTAATCCCATTATAAATTTTTTACCAATTGATGAATGTAGAAATCCTTTTTTGCTCATATGTAATAAAGTTGAATTTAAAATGCTTTTGTAAAAATGTTGGACAAATTTAATAGTTTAACAAACATAGGCAAGTTTTGGTTTAACGAATTTGTAAAGAAATTAGACGTATAACCAATACTTTGTGATTAAATACAATTTATAAGGATTATGTGGCGTTATTTAGAATAATTTTAAATTAAAAAGTATGCAGTACCTCCCACTTTTTATCAAATTTTAATAGCGAAAATCCCAAATAGTTAAATGAATTAGAGTATTTTTTACTTTCAAATTCATTTTGTAGTTTATAAAACAATGGTTTTTTTAAATCTCTAAACGCTATGGTTACATGTGGTTTAAAGCCTCTTAAATCATTAATTTCGTTTAATAATTTTAATTGATTTTGAGCAAATAATTTTAAGTGTTTGTGCAAATCAACCAAAGTTTCATTTTTTTCAACATTTATAAAAATTACGCGTGGTTCAAAAAAATTATAGTTTTTTAAATTTATAGTAAATATGTTTTTAAACGTAAATGTTTTTAAGGATTCAATTAACTTTAGTTCGTTTGTTTCTTTCCATTCAAAAGGGCGGTGTAGCGTAATATGAGCAGGACTTCTAAGCGCTCCTTTTAAATTATATAATTTAAATAATTGGTTTTTTATTTCTTCCACTTCATTAATAACGGGTGTGGGCAAAACAATGGCTATGAGGTATTTTTTATTCACGTTTATTGGCTACAAAACATCGGTAAATTATGTTATTTTTGTGAGATTTTTAAAGAATTTATGCAAATTATTATTCCGATGGCAGGTAAAGGTAAACGTATGCGGCCGCATACACTTACCACTGCAAAACCTTTAATAGCTGTTGGCGGCAAGCCAATTGTACAGCGTTTGGTTGAAGACATTATAAAAGTATGTGGACAGAAAGTTACTGAAATAGCTTATATTATTGCCCCTGATTTTGGTGCTGAAGTTGAAAAGAATTTGATAAAAGTTGCCGAAAGCCAAGGGGCAAAAGGCAGTATTTATTATCAGGAAAAAGCACTTGGTACTGCCCACGCCATTATGTGCGCTAAAGATGCCATTAAAGGCAAAACGGTTGTAGCTTTTGCAGATACACTGTTTAAAGCTGATTTTATAATGGATACGGAGCAAGAAGGTGTAATTTGGGTTCAAAAAATTGAAAATCCTAGCCAGTTTGGGGTGGTAAAATTAGATACAAATAATGTGATTACCGATTTTATTGAAAAACCACAAACATTTGTGAGCAACCTTGCTATTATTGGTATTTATTATTTTAAAGACGGCGAATATTTAAAAAGCGAATTACAATATTTATTAGATAATAATATTACCGAAAAAGGAGAGTTTCAGTTAACCAATGCTTTAGAAAACATGAAAGCAAAGGGAACGAAATTTACGCCTGGTCAAGTAACCGAATGGCTCGATTGCGGCAATAAAGATGCTACCGTTTACACCAATCAACGGGTATTAGAGTTTGATAAAAATAAACCTGATTTAAAGGGAACTAATATTAAAAATAATAATAGTATTATTATTGAACCTTGTTATATAGGTAATGATGTAGTTTTAGAAAATAGTGTTGTTGGTCCTCACGTTAGTATTGGCGCTAATACCAAAGTTGCAAATAGTATTGTAAAAAATTCTATCATTCAAAACGACGTAAAGCTAATAAATGCAACTATTGCTAACAGTATGCTTGGCATTGGTGCCGAGGTTACTGGTAAAGCGCTAAACTTAAGCATTAGCGATTACACACAAATTGTTGCGTAAAATTTTAAAATATATTTTAATACTACTAGCGTCTTGCTGCTTGGTGTATGTTTTGTTTTCGTGTAAAAGCAAAAAACAAAGTACAACAAATGCCGCTTTTAAATTAGAATCGTTAAGCGAAAAACAATATCAATTACAATTTACAGGAATGTATATTGATGCTTGCGCCGCCCGTATGAAGGGAAATCTTCAGGAAGCATTAAAACTTTTTTTAGAATGTAAAAAAATTGATCCAAACAGCATTCCTGTAAAATACGAATTGGCAATGTTGTACAAACTTTTAGGCAATGCAACTTTAGCTGTTGAAAATGCTAAAATTTGCGCCGACTCAAATCCTAAAAATGAATGGTATCAGCTACTATTAATTGAGTGTTATAATTCTTTAAAACAATACGCCCAATCAATTAAAATATATGAAGCGCTTGTAAAAAACTTTCCGTCTAAAACAGAATTTAAAGAAGATTTAGCCGGCGAATATGCAAGAATGGGGCAATACGACAAATCATTTAAAATATACGATGAGCTCGAAAAAATATATGGTACAAACGAGCAGGTAACTATTTTTAAGGTAAAATTATTAAAAGAACAAAAAAAAATTAAAGAGGCTGAAAATGAATTATTGAAATTAAGCGCTTCTAACCCAAGCGAGGGAAGATATTATGCCTATTTAGCCGAGTTTTATGAAGAGCAGCACAACCCAGTAAAAACAAAAGAAATGTATGATAAAATTTTAAGTGTTGATCCTAATAATCCTACCGTTAATTTAGCCTTAAGCGATTATTATAATTCATTAAACCAACCCACAGTAGCATTTGACTATTTAAAAAAAGCGTTTCAAAATCCCGATTTGGATGTTGCCGCTAAAGTAGAAATAACATATAAGTATTATAAACGGGCAGAACAAAAACCGGAATCAAATTATAAAACAGAGGGTTTTGAATTAGCAACTTTGTTTTTAAAAACACATCCGCGAAATTCGGAAGCTAATGGTTTTTATGCCGATTTTTTAATGTTAGATGGTAAAACAAAAGAGGCGGTAAATTATTATTACATCTCTGCATTAAACGAAAAAAGTGATTTTAGAATCTGGAACCAATTACTTTTTTTATATTCGGATTTAAAGCGGTACGATTCTTTAGAGCACATAAGTAACAGGGCAATGGAGTTATTTCCGAGTCAACCTGTAACTTATCTTTTTAATGGTGTAGCTAATACTCAATTACGTAATTATAAAAAAGCGGCTCAATCGTTAAAAGATGGATTAGAATTTGTGATAGATAATAAAGCACTAATGATTGATTTTTTAAGTAATTTGGGAGATGCTTACAACCATACAAAAGAATTTCAAAAATCGGATAAAGCTTTTGAAGATGCTTTAAAAATTGATGCAGATAACACTTATGTGTTAAATAATTACGCCTATTATTTATCGCTTAGAAACGAGAATTTAGACAAGGCCGAAAAACTTTCTAAAAAAACAAATGATTTGCAACCCAACAACCGCAACTACATGGATACTTACGGTTGGATATTATTTCAACAAAAAAAATACAAAGATGCAGAAAGCTGGTTGGGCGATGCAGCAAAACTAGGCTCAAAAAATCCTAATATTTTAGAACATTATGGCGATGTTTTATATAAATTAAATAAAGTAGATGAGGCTTTAATGCAATGGAACACTGCTAAACAAGCCGGAGGAAATTCAGAAACATTGCTTAAAAAAATAAAAGAGAAAAAATTAAATGATTAAGCCCTTAAAAATTAACGTGTTTTATAAATTTTGTTTGTGCATTTTAGTTACATTATTTCTATCGTATTCGTGTAAGCACAAAAAGAAAATAATAAAAACAGAAACTACACCTAATGTTGTTGCAGACACTAGTAATACCAAATGCCGTTTAGATTTTAAGAACTCTAAAGCGTTAACAAAATACGTTAAAGAAAATGAATTACAATATAATTGGTTGTATTTAAAATCAAACGTTACTACTTTGTTTGAAGGCGAAGACAAAAGTTTTGATGCAAAAGTAAAACTTCGTAATGACAGTATTATGCTTATTACACTCGAGTTATTGAGTATAGATTTTGCTAAGGTGTTAATTACAAAAGATAGTATAAAAATGGTAGATTATTACCACCATCAATATTTTAAAGGTGATTTTAATTTTATTAATACCCTGTTAAACGCCGATTTGGATTTTAATGTGATTCAATCGGTAATAATTGGAAATAGTGCCGAGTTTAGCGAAGAGGACGAAAAATTAAAACCTGTAACCGATCGTACAAATTGCCATTATGTACTAAGTACGGAGCGAAAACGTAAATTACGAAAAATAGAAAAAGGTGAAGCTGAACTAAAAAAGGCATTACAAATAATTACTTTAAACCCCGAAAATTTTAAAATTATAAACAACGAATTTATTGAACCAACTACAAATAGAAGTTTTAATGCCAAATACACCGATTTTAAAATTAAGGATAGTGTTTATGCACCATACTCTGTTAATATTGATATAAAGGCAGAGAAGAATATGAACATAAAAATTGAGTATGTTCGTATTGAGAAAAATAAACCTCAAAAAATTAACTTTAACATACCAAAAAGTTATGAGCCTATTAAAATACAACAAAAACAAAATTAGCTACATATTAGTAGTTATTTGTTTTTTTGTATGCACTCAAACCGTTAATTCACAAGGTTCTAATAAAAACCCAAAAAAAGATTTAGAAAATAAAAAGAAACGCATTAATGATGAAATTAATGAAATAAATTCGCTATTAAACGAAACTAAGGCCAATAAAAAATCGAGTATTGGCGCATTAGTAAATATTAATATGAAGCTGGAAATGCGTCAGGATTTAATAAATACAATTAATGCGCAGATTAATGTAATTACCAAAGAAATAAAACAAAACGAAAACATAAACAATCAGTTAAAAGCTAATTTACAAAAGTTAAAAAACGAATACGCTAAAATGATTGTGTTTGCACAGCGTAACCAAGATTCATACAGCAAACTAATGTTTATTTTTTCGGCAACTAATTTTAATCAAGCCTATGCGCGTTTAAAATACATGCAGCAGTATGGCTTGTTTCGTAAAAAACAAGCTATCGAAATTGTGGCAACACAAAGCGAATTGGTTAAAAATCTTACAGAATTAAAAGAACAACGCCACGAAAAGAACGTGCTGTTGGGAAATGAAGAAGAGGAAAAACAAAACCTTAGCTCTGAAAAAAATGAGCAAGAACAGGTGTTAACTGAGCTTCAACAAAAAGAAAAAGAATTGAAACAAGATTTAGAAAAAAAGAAACAAGACGCTATACAATTACAATTAGCCATTAAAAAATTAATTGCCGACGAAATAAAACGCAAATTAGAAGAAGCCGAAAAAGCAAATGCCATAACTGTTGCCAATAAAAAAACAAAAGAAGAAGCCAAGATAAAAAAAGATAAAAAAGATAAAAAGGACAAAACAAATACACCGGATAAAAAAAATAATACAAACATTGCAGATGTAAAAATTGATAAAAAAGAAATTATTGAAATACCGGAGTTAAATGAGGCAGCAGAAGCCCTTAGCGCCGATTTTGCAAACAACCATGGCAAACTGCCTTGGCCTGTTTTAAAAGGTGTAATTTGCGAAGGCTATGGCGAACACGAACATCCCGCCATTAAAGGGTTTATGATGTTTAATAATGGCGTAGAGATTTGTGCTACAAAAGGGATGCAGGTGCGCGCGGTATTTGATGGCGAAGTAACTGGAATTGCCGTATCGCCAACCGGCGGTAAATTGGTTATTATTAGACATGGCGAGTACTTAAGTGTTTACAGTAATTTAAGCGATGTATTGGTTAAAACCGGACAAAAAATTACCGTAAAACAACCTATTGGCACTGTAATGTACAACGAAGACGAAGGTAAAAACAGCATGAATTTGCAAATTTGGAAAGGTCAAAAAACAATGGACCCAAGTGGCTGGCTTTACGGGGTAAGATAAATTTGTAAGAAAAGGCTAAAATTGTTGAAGTGATTCGTAAATGCAAGGAGGGAACTATGAAGCAATCTTGTATTACTATAGATTGTTTCGCTATCGCTTTCAACGACGGATATAATCTTGTACGAAATATAAACCTCTAATATTAAAACCTTTAAGATTTGTGTAAGATTTATCATAAAAACCTTAAAGTATTATAAAAATAATTCTAACCAATCCTATGCAAAATAAAGAAATAGACCAATTGTTAAACCAACAAAACGAACACATAAATAAGTTTCATAAAATAGTAGACGAAACTATTAAGGAAGAAAAATCGATTATTGAAAATTTATTACACCCGCCGCAAGAAATTATTTCACGCGGACAAAGCATATCTGATAAAGTAGCGCAGTTTGGAGGTAGTTGGAAATTTATTATTTTGTTTGGAATTATATTAGCCATTTGGATTGTTTACAACGCCCTTGCTCCTAAAGGCAAGGATTTTGATCCTTACCCTTTTATTTTAATGAATTTAATCTTATCGTGCATAGCGGCATTACAAGCACCTGTAATTATGATGAGCCAAAACAGACAGGAAGAAAAGGATAGAAAACGCAACGAAAACGATTATTTAATTAACCTAAAAGCTGAAATGGAAATTAGAAGCCTGCACCAAAAAATGGATTTATTATTAGAAGAACAAATTAAAACCCTGTTTGCAACACAAGCCAAACAATTTAAAATGTTAGAGGAAATGAATAGAAAATTAGATGTACTTTCTGCTATAAAATAATTTATTTTTTTTCTTTAGCATTAAACGCAACAGTTGCCTCGTGGCGTTTGCGTTGGCGTTTTCGCATTAAATATATTATGGATGCTAAAATAAAAAATCCAAAAAAGAACAAGGCACTGTCGTTATCTTTTTGGGTTAAAAAATAAATACAGCAGCCAATGCCAACAGCCACGCCCACAAGCCACAGGCGCTCTAAAAAAATAAATATTTTTGTTTGGGAGTTTGGGTTCATTGTTTGGGTTTTAGTAGTCTTGTCACTTCGAGTAGAAATGCCTGCATCTTGCATTTCGTATCGAGAAGTAAATCAGTTCTCGATACGCTATCGCTACTCGAACTGACTGTACTTTTTCAAATTAATTATTATAATTCGTTATTTTTTAGTTTTATAATTCCTGTTACTTCTTTTATTTCGTATTTCGTAAAATCTTGATTACTGTTTAAACCTTTGCCGGTTATAACCTGTGTGGGTGTTGTAATTTTTATTGGCGCATCGGTATAAATTTTTTTGTTGGCTTCGTCCCACACCAAACGTTCGGTTTCTAATTTCTCACCTTTTTTATTTACTACTTCTACTGCATATTTTGCTTCCATACGTTTGGTGGTTTCGTAACGCACGCCGTAGTTGGCTTTTAGTGTGGTTGATATTTTTTCTTCCTCGTCAAAAAAAGTAATAAAAAAACCTTTTGGTAATACTGTAAAGGGCTCGGTTACATTTTTACTGTTAAAAAGCAACATACGATTGGCTGTTAAAACTATTTTAAGTTCTGCGCTATCGGTATAAAGCATGGTAACACTATCGCCCACTTGAGAAGGGCTTAATTTATTGGAGGGCAATGCCATTACATCTTTTAAATCGTTGGTACAAGAAAAAAAAACACCACTAAAAATTGCAATTGTAAAAAAGTATTTTAATCTTTTAAAAAATATAAAATTGTCTGTTTTTTTTACCTCTACCTGCTCTCTAAAAGAGATGGATATAAATAAGTTAGATAGTTTTATATTTCGGTATAAAAAAACCAAACTAATCGTATTTAAATTTTTGAAACCAACGGTCGCTAAAAGTAAAACCAAAATTTACTCTAAAATAATTTTCTTTAATTAAAGCGCTATTAGTAGTTGCAGTTTGCCCAACTTGCAAAGCAATATTAACCATTGAAGAAAGACGCCCAATGCCCACGGGCAAACCAAAACCCAATGTTGCGGCATAATTTGAAAGGGTTGAGTTTTGCAATTCAATGTAACCTGTTTGATAACTTACACCAAAACGGTAATTTATTTTTTTCGCAAAAGCATTACTGCCCGCGGCATATTTTTGCGGTACAAAATTAATTCCGGCAGCAATGCGGTAATTATTTTTTAAGGAGCTGGTATTTTCTAAAAATTTAAAATTTTGCCAGTTGGTAATTGCAAAGTCAGCAACGGCGCTTATACGTTCACCTTTTTTAAACCCAATACCAAAGCCCTGTTCCAACGGCAATGTAATTGTACTTTTTTGATTTACTTTATAAAGTACTGTATCTCTAATAATTTCTTGTCCAAAACCATTTAAAATATAATTATAAATGGTGTTATCATAATTTACTTTAAGGGCATTGTTTAATGCCATAAAATATCCAAATGTAAACTTCACTTTTTCTTTTAATACTCTACGTCCCGCTTTTGTTTTAGATTTAACGCTATCAATAGAAATGGCAGTTTGCATACCAAAATTTCCTGTAAAATCGCCCATCGAAATTCTTCCTGACCGGAATGTATTATTATACAATAAAGAATTTGGATACACCACACGCGACGTGTTTTCAATGCTTCCAAAAATATAATTCACATTAAAACCTATACTAAAATCGCTTAAAACTTTGCTTCCAAATTCGCGCAATTTAAATTGATTTTTTGAAAGTGTGCGAGCACTATCGGGAATATATAAGCGGTTTTTTTTAAATTTTTTTAATGCATCTGCAAAAGGCAATACGCCATAGCCTGCAAATACTTTATTTAACCCACCCGAACCGTTGTATAAAAAATTTATATCACCTCCGGCATTTACATCTGGTGACGATGCTTTTAAATCGTAACCAACATTGGTGTAGGGCATTAATCCAAAACAAGCCCCTCCTCTGCTTCTTACCGGAAATCCCAACGCACCATACGAAAAATTAGCGGTATATTTTGTAAGAGCCGAATTTTTACCCTTAAATTGCGAGTATAAAAAACTTCCACCAACTTCTAAACTTGTTAATTTAATTAAGGCATAAGCGGCCGGATTGCCGGCATTGATAAAAATTGGCATGGTACTATCAGGCTTTAACGCAATGTATGCACCACCCATGCCTGTATTATGTGCAAAGGTGGGCTGGTTAAGTTCCCCTAAGGCATAACGCGAGTAGGGACTAAACGTGTTTGTTTGCGAAAAGCTAATTAATGGAATTAGAAAAAATAAGAAGTATTGTGGTTTAATTTTTTTCAAACGTTATAATTTAAAATGGCGTTTAAGCCGTGTAATAAAATATTTTGGTTTGTAAAGAAACGATTTTTAAGTTGTTTGCCCAAATAATCGGCATCGCCACCGGTTAGTACAATTTGCAGTTCTTTATATTGTTCTTTATATCGTTCAATCATTGACTCTACCTCACACACAGCGCCTGTTAAAGCACCACTTAAAATAGATTCTTGAGTAGTTTCACCCGTTAATTTTTCATAATTTTTGTCAAAATCTAATAAAGGTAATGCGTACGTGTAATGGTTTAGGGCTTTTAAGCGCATACTTATACCGGGCGAAATTGCTCCGCCAATAAACTCGTTAGCTGTATTTACAAAATTATATTTAAGGCAAGTGCCTGCATCAACGGTTAACACATTTTTATTCGGAAAAAAGCTGTGCGACCCAATGGATGCAGCAATTCTATCTGAACCCAATGTGCCGGCACTTTTATATAAATTTTTTAAAGGAAGCAATGTGTTAGCGGTAAAAATTTGTGTATCTATTCTTTTTTTAATCGATTCAAAAACAACGATGTGATTATTTGTAACGGATGCAATAAGGCAATATTGAATGGTGGGTAAAGTTTCAATAAAAGTGAATAATTCATCTTCTGAGTAAATAATAGAAGCGGAAAATAATTCGTTATTATCAAAAATACCGGCTTTAACGCGGGTGTTGCCAAAATCTAAAACTAAATTCATTACGATAAAGGTAGCTGTAATTGATAGTATTAGGAGTAAGGATTATTATTATTTTACAAAAATTTTGCAATACAAATAAATTATGTATTTTTGCAGTCCTAAAATTACGGTGCCCTAGCTCAGTCGGTAGAGCAAAGGACTGAAAATCCTTGTGTCACTGGTTCGATCCCAGTGGGCACCACCAAAGCGGAATATCCTAAATTCAATATGGGTATTCCGTTTTTTATTTGGCTTAAAGTCTGCTGCTGACAAGCCATCCAAAGAAACGCCATATTAAAATTATCGGTTCGAACTGTGTCATTTTCCTTATTATACAACATACCTTGTGGAAACACCCAATCTTGAACTTTTCGTTTTTGCTCATACCCTCCAGACTGCCACATTTTATTGAAGTTTTTGGCATTTTCTAAAGCCATTTCAACTATGTTTTCATGGTTCGAACTATCTGCCTCTAGTTTTTGCAATTCTACTAAAACTTTGTATTTATCCAGCTTATATTTCTCTCCATACTTTACGTAAAGTTCTTGTGTAATTTCTTCAATTACATACCTTTCTTCTAACCTACCAAGTTTATCCTCTAGGTCTTTTAAATTGGCTTTCAGATGTTTAATGTTCTCATTTGTTTCTTTAGTTAATCCACTTATCGTTTTATTCATCTGCTCTCTTATTAATGGAACGTATTTATCGTTTAACGTAAAAGATTTTAAAAGTTCCGTAAAAGTATCGTGCATTTTGGTTGCCGATTTATTTACACAACATCCTTTGGTTTTGCATTTGTAATACCAAATTTGTTTTTTCTTTACAATATAGCCACTTAAAGAATGTCCACATTTATCGCATTTCAAAAATACTTTCATAGGTACTTTTATTTGTTCTTGTTCACATTTATAACCGTGAGGATATTTATTAAGTACATCGTTCACTTTCATAAACAATTCCTTCGATATTAATTTTTCGTGATTGCCGTCTATTATTTTTCCCTCTAATAATTGATGGGAGATTAAACCACAATAAAATGGATTTTTAAACATATTGGAAATGGCTTGAAAACTTAGCTTTAAACCCAACTTGGCTAGGCGCACTCTAACCTCTTCATTCGTTAATGCTTCGTTTGCTTTCCAATAAAATGCTTTACGAATTAGTTTACCATCTTCATTTGCAATTATTCTGCGTCTACCGTTTTCCTTAATAGAAGTGTATCCCCTTGCTAAACCATGACACCATTCTCCTCTATTTAATGCTTCTAAAATCCCACTCATACATTTTTCTCGCCTTACTTGATTATCGTAATGCGAAAAAATCATTTGTATGTTTTGTTGAAAATCGCCACTTGTGGTTGTTACATCTACTGGTTGCCTTACAGATTGTATATAAATGCCATTGTTTTTTAATTGCTCTTTTATATAGATTGAGTTTGCTCCCGACCTAGAAAATCTATCTACCATGTGAACAATGATGTAACTTACCTTTTCTTTACTCTTCTTGCAAAAAAGCAACATCCTATTAAACTCTTTACGTTCATCTGTTGTCGCACTTTCGTATGTTCCTCCAAAATAACTAAGTACATTGTAATTGTTTTTACGAGCAAATTCAATATTATCTTTTAACTGCGTATCTAAACTATAACCCGATTCTTGACTTTTAGATGATACACGAGTATAGATGACGCAATTATTTGTCAGTAGTTTTTTTATAGATTTTGTTCCTTTACCAAACTGGCTGTTAAAATTTATATCATCAAGTTTTATTTGGTTTTTCAAATCGGGTACTTGAGTTTTACGTACCGTTGTTTTGTTATTTTGTAGGCTTGTATTTTTCATAACAGTAATTTTAGTTCTTTACAAATTTAGTCAATTATTTTATGTAATACATTGATAATCAATATATTTACACACGAAAAGCCCTCACTATGCAGCTTGTTTTAAATCAAATTGTTGGCTATTTTCTTGAATAAAATCTATATCCTGTTCTTTTGGCGTAGTGGTATTATTTTGTTGATATTGATACAGTTCAAAATTAATTTCGCAAAATTGTTTAATGGATTCTATAAACATAGTTAAGTCCTCATCACTTGCATTTTCAAGTTCTGTTCCAAGCAATAATTCTTTTGCTCGTTCAATGCTTACTATTTTTTCTTCTTCAAAACTTATCATGGTTATTCTTTTATTTGTGTATATTTTTGAATGCCAAAACTTATTGGCTCACATAATTTTATTGTTTCGTTTTTAGGTGATTGCTTTTTTTGTAGTTCCTGTAATTTTAAAACTCGAATCGAAATTTCATTTAGTAATTTTTCTATTTCACTTTCATCATTATTGTTTACTTGATGAGAATTGGGTTTAGTTAAACTAAATGAATTAGTAAGAATTACATTACCTCTTTTTAAGTAAGCGAGTTGTTTGCACTTATCATTACAATACTTTTTGGAATGTCTTTTACAATCCATTTCAATCCCACAGTATAAACAGGTTTTGTTCATTTCACTTTTTGTTTGATACAAAAGTCGAAAGGAATTATTTAGCCATAGTTGGATTCTTTACGTTCATTTACATGGAGCATATGCTTTTGCCAACCGTTTGCTTTGCCAACATTGTTTTACTTGTTTAGGATGAATTCCTGACAACTTGGGAGCGATTATTGCAATACTTGGAGCATTTGCTACACAAATTGAAACTTTAAGATGGAGTTGAAAGCATTAATTCAAAAATTGAGATGTATTTGAGATGAAATTGAGGAAAAAAAATCGGAATTGAGGACTAATTGTGGCGGAGTTAACCAAAATCAATAAAGATTAACGTATGGAATAAAATCAATGTTTTTTTCAATTCCAATTGGTTTTATTGAGTTAAATTGATGGTTTTTATTAGTTTTAACTTAACAATCTAAATAACTTTAAAAATAATTATGGAATTAAAATGCACAAATTTAAAGCCTGTACATAATAGCGTTAATAAAGAACTGATTTTTTCTTTTGAGTTAAAAATTAAAGGGTTTAATATAACTCCAATAAATTTTTCGGGAATTCTATTAACTTCTGATGATAAAAAAATTGGGAATTTAATTTTAAACTCTGAAACAAATATTAGCAGAAGTATTCTTGTAGCTGGAGTTAGCGAAACTTATAAAAACGAAGCCATTATTGATTTTAAAATGTCCTGTGATGTTTCAGATGCCAGTTTTAATCACATCGAAAAACTAAGAGATACTTTGGATAAAGATGATATAAATTTTTGTGTTCGGTTAAATATTTTTACTCTTGAAACAAAACTACAAGTTTCCAGTATTTATGCTATAGAACCTGAAAGGCAAGGCTTTCAAAAAACGAATGCGAAAATTAATAAAACATTAGTTTATTCCTACGCTAATGGGAATTACAGTAACAGTCAGAATGATTTGTATATACTTTCAACAAACGATAGAGAACAATTGGGGCGAGTGCAGAATAATCCAATGTCGAATTGTTATGTGAAAATTACTTTTACAGATTGGATAAAAATTTTTATTCCATATTTTAATGGTCATTCTGTTTTTGTTTTTGAGTTACCAGTCCCTCCTTATAAATATATCCCGCAGAAACTTCACACCAAATTTAATAAAGCTGTCAAAACTTTAAGTTCTATGAAAAAGTATTTAGAACTTGGCGAATGGAAATCAGTCGTAATTGAGGCAAGAGTAATTTACGAACTATTTAAAAAACTCGAAGAATTTAATAGTTTATTATTGAACTCTGGCTATTCAATACAAGCATTAGAATGTATAAAACAGACTTTAAACGGACTTTTTGGGTTTATCTCTAAAGTACAACACGCTTATCAATTTAACAGTAAAGATATAAATGATGATATTGAAATAAATAGAGAAGATGCGATTTTTATTTATACAAATTGCTGTAGTTTACTCAATCTTATCTCTGAAAAAAGTAGAAGGCTATCTGAATAGTTTGGCAAAACTATTTTTTTTCAATTACACTCTCCTTAATCACATCCCATCCATTATTATTTAAAAATTTCATTGAATCTTTAGAGTAAATCTCCCCTTCTTTTTTTATTTTTTTCATTCTCGTTACTATATGCTTATAAACTTTTTTTTGCCGCTCTTACCTATGTGTAATTTGCTTCTTGGTATAATAAAAAAAT